>JAJRCL010000011.1 GCA_028679035.1 Methanomicrobiales archaeon
AGGGTACGGACTGTGTGGTGTGAAAGTAAAAGACCGTCGTTATGGAGAAGGTTGTACCGCGGCGGATTCCCGAAAAGCGGCACGAATTCGCATTTTTTTTGTGTTCGTATGGGAGAGGGAACAAGCCCCAGGGATAGCGTCAGAACGCAATGTGGTGCAGGTTTTTTCTACACCGGCACGATAAAACGGGCCAGGTACACGAACAGGAAAAATCCACCCACCGTGATCACGGATTCAAGGATCGTCTCCCTGGCGGGTTTTCCCTGCAGGAACGTGTAGAGGAAAAGAAGGGAGCCGATAACGAAGATCAGCATACCAAAGGGAAGAAAGAGCGGGTCGTACGGAGGCATGTCCTGCAGGGAGGCGATGGTAGGGAAGATCTGGTCGGGGGTCGCGAGAACGGACGCAAGGTTGAGCCCGAGAAGGATGTAGGTAAAACCGAGAAAGAGCGTGCCGCCCCGACCGGAGAGGGCGCCCAGATACGCCGGAAACCCCCACACACGGAACGAGAAGACCGCGATAACAATCGTGAGGAACGGAACGAGAAAAATCCCAAGGGAGAGGACTTCCGGGGAGAGAAGGGGGAGCTCCAGCATCTGGTACAGCGTTGTCAGGAGGTCGGTATCAAGTTTCTCCACGCACGCGGGCCCGGACTGGGTTTAATCACGACTGATACGGAATTTACGCGGATGGGAGGGACATGAAGAATGCCGCGATCAGAGCGGAGAGGATGACAACCGATCCCAGTGCGGCGAGGATGATTAGCAGGTTGACAGTGAGCGGCGAGGACGTGGACGCGGATACCGCTGCCGGGCCCCCGGTGTCAGTATCGTCTGCAAATGCAGAGGCCTTCCTGCGGACGGCTAACGTCGCAACGACCAGGTCCTGGACCCCCTGCTGGCGGGTGGTGCGTGCGATGAGCATCACGTTGAGCAGACTGAGAATGGTCGGCATTCCAAAGAGGATCTTCAACGGGGCACGCGCGAGGGCACGCCCGAGCGGGAGGGGTTTTCCCAGGTAATCGGTGACAATGATCTCCATGACCTGCTTGCCCGGAGTACCGGGTTGCAGCTCGCTGTCAAAGAACGAAAAGTACAGCCAGACCGCGGGGGCCCAGAGGATAAGGATGCGGAGGGGATCATCGCCAAAGCCCTGGAAGACCGCGATCACGTATGCCGGCAGCAGGAACAGCGAACAGACCACCAGATCGATGGTATAGGCAATGGTGCGTGTTCCCCATCCTGCGTACACATCGGTCATCATTGTCCCTCGACGCGAACCCCTCCGGAAGACTGCCGGAGAAGGAGTAATATCCTATTATTTGTTGTTTGTATAAATATATATCTATTAACATATTCGTAATAAAAACAATTTTTTTGCGTTTAACTGAATATTTTAGTTTTAAATTCACAAAGCAGAACAGAATTCTGGATTTTTTCCTCGAGTACCAGTTCTTCACGCCGGAGGGGACCAGTGGATCGAAGAGATCGGCCAGAACAGGATTATCGTCGTTTGAGGTCCCGCCGTTCATGTACCTGCCACGGGCGCAGAGGCCCGATGCCGAGAAGGGCACGGATTTCACCTTCCCGCTCTTTGAACCGGTCCGTTGCATTGCGTATGCGCCTGGAAACCGTCACGGATACACCTTACACTGTTATTTTTATTATGTTATATATAAATATAACTATTTAAATTTTACACCAAAATTATTATTATATCAAAAATTTTTGGATTATTCTTGGAGAAATGGAAATATAGAGAATATATGGTCTGCTTTTCGTGAAGGCCTTGTGTCCCGGAATGCTGCGATAAAACTGCAGCATCTGTGGAAAAAAGAGAGACTCTTCAGGGACTCACGGTAACCCACAGGTGGAGGTCGCGGTAGGAAGCATTCACCCGGTCGTCACCCCAAACAGCATTGCCGGGAGGCGTGCCGTTGAAGAGGAGAAACTCGATACTGTTGTACTGGGGTGAATCTACCGTAAAGGAGAAGGGTGTTTCGACGGTCGCATTATGGGCAACTGTCACCGGGAAACGATTGAGCAGCACCATCGCATGGAGGGTTGAAGTATTCGTGACCGTGGAGAAGGTGCGGTTCTCTGCGAGCACCTCAATGGTATATTCAATCGTCCGGTACTCGTGGTTCCCTATGCCGATGATCACCGGCTGCTGGGTGCCGGTGCTGAATCCGCTCGGGTAGTCTGCGGCCTTCCCGCCCTGGCCCAGGATATAGAACTCCGTGAAATGCTCTCCTTCCTTGGGTACCACGATCACGAAGATGGTCGCCCCGATCGCCGCGACGATTGCGATCAGGAGGATGATCGAGAGAACCCGGTCGATGCGGGAGGACCCGGCTGGCAGGAACTCCGTTTTCAGGGATAGAAGGGTCGCACGGAAAGGCACGACGAAACGCTCATCTGCCGTGAGGACAGCACGCCGGTAGTGGGCTGCCGAGCCCATCGCCAGCGTGAAGATGGAAAGGGAAGCAAGGACAGGGTCCAGCCGGATCCCCCATGGCGTATAGTTCAGGGCAAGCCCGATCAGCGGGACCACCGCGATAGATAATCCGAAAGAAAGGGCGAGCCGCTCGATTCCATCCAGGTCGTTCTTGCCGGGAAACAGTGCTGCGATCAGCGCATAGCCGGGGATAAAGAGGACCATAGGGAGGCCGAATATCACCCGCAGGGGGGAGGAGGAGAGAAAAGGCGCATATACAGCAAGAACCGTGCTCGCAGTCCAGGCGATAATGACAAGGAGATCTATCGGGACCGGCGTGAAAGCAAGAGCGTGCAGTACCTGTTTACGGGGGGTCTCCGCAGTCATTAGATCTTCCGTTGGGGGGAAAAGGGGATAAAAGATAGGTCAGGGGTCCCCGGCCACGGCCCATCGTGCATAGACCGGGAGCACGATGGCTGCGATCAGCGCCCCGGCGGAAAGAACGAGGTTATGAGACGCCGGTGCGAGGCCGGTCACCGACACCGGGAGGAGACCTTCACCGACAAGGAATGCGACAATCGCGACTCCCCCGAACAGTACGGGAAGGAGCATGGCGGTGCAACGGATAAGCAGAGAATGGGATGTGTTCCGGTTCCGGGTAACTGCCAGGATAATGATGCCAATGAGGGCGAGGAAAAAAATCCACTCGGACGGTGCCGAGATCTCCGCGATAACGCCATCAAGGAGATTGCTGTATTGATGGTGCACTGTAAAAGGTCCGAAGAACGGCCAGAACCAGTTCACCGGTTCTGTCCACATTTCGTCGAAAACCTGGTGCACGAACATACCTCCCGTGACCACCAGGAGAGAAGAACTCCACCGGTTGCGGTACAGGAGTATGCCGGCAACCGCAAACAGACATACCATAGTAAGGGAATGAAAAAAGATTCTCCCGTACCCGAGTGATTGGGCAAGCACGAGCTCACCCAGTGGTTTATCAATGAGGTCGGGAAGCGCACTCCCGAGGATTCCGGCATAAAAGAACCGGGTATCTTTACGCCATCGGGCGAGTGCAAGCCCGAGAACTGCACCAACGACGAGGTGGAAGAAAAAGAACATTTTCCCGGTACAATGCAGCCGGAAACAGATTAAAACCTGTGCCGGCAGGCAAACTAAACTCGCTGGAATAAAGTCCCGGTAACGAGTGCAAACCACCGGCATGTGAAATAGACCAGATACCCGGGGTCCATGCCGGGAAGGGAAAGAAGGCCTGAACCATCACACAGGCAGGGCACCCGAATCGCGGAAAGGAACCTTTTTGTTTGCACAACGCTACTTTTGACCGTGTGAAGGTCGTATCTGTCGTCGGGGCACGGCCGAATTTCA
>JAJRCL010000097.1 GCA_028679035.1 Methanomicrobiales archaeon
AAATCCACTATCTGCTGGAGAAACGAAGGGATGCATACCTGTCTGCCGCCGATTACTGCGTGCACACCGATGGGCTGTCTCCCGACATCGCAGTACAGGAAGTCCTGGGCCTGCTGCAGGGGAGAAAAAGTTATGGAAGTGCCGCAGCAGCATTCGGACACATGGTCGACGGGATGGAGATCCCCGCCATCGAACGGGAAATCCTGGAACAGGCTCTCATGGGAGGGAAGTACCGGGATATACGGATCCTCGGTATTGTCGGGTACCCCTGTCATCACAGCCGGAGCCCGCACCTGTTCAATACGCTCTTTCAACGCTTCGGACTACGACTGCGGTACACCCGCTTCGAATGGGCAAACCTCGGAGACGTTATGGGTCTTGCCCGCTCTATCGGGATGCGGGGGCTCTCTGTTACCATCCCCTTCAAGGAGAACGTACGGGAGTACCTGGATGAGGAAGACGCACACACGCAGGCAATCGGTGCCTGCAATACCGTCGTATTCTGTGGAGGAAAAGCGTACGGTTGGAATACCGACTGGATCGGCGTGATGAAGGCGGTGGAACACTTGCGGGGTTGTCGTGCTGTCCTGCTCGGGGCAGGAGGAGCAGCGGCTGCTGCGGCATATGCCCTGCGTTCCCTTGATATGGACGTCACCGTGTACGGGCGCGATGAAATGAAAACACACGCTTTTGCGGAACGGTTTGGGATTCGTCACGCCTCCCTGGAAGGGATGGGGAAAATCGATGCTGACCTTATCGTGCATGCAACGCCGGTCGGGATGGACGGGGATCCGAAATCTCTCCTCACAGCAGATCAGATACCGGCGGGATGTACCGTCTTTGATCTGGTGTACACGCCGCCACTCACGCCGCTGCTGCGCGAGGCGCAGAAGAGCGGTGCCCGGATCATCCCCGGGACCGAGATGTTTGTGCGGCAGGCATGCGAGCAGTTCAGGTTATTTACCGGTATAGTTGTACAGGAAGATACGGTCCGGGAGGCGCTGCGGTGAATACATTTGGAAAGAACTTCCGTTGCACGACATTTGGGGAAAGCCACGGGAAGGCCATCGGTGTCGTGATCGACGGATGTCCGCCCGGCATCACGCTTACTGAAGAGACAATACAGCCCGCCATGGACCGGCGCCGGCCCGGGACCGGTCCTCTCGTTTCTCAGCGGGAAGAGACAGACCGGGTCGAGATACTCTCCGGGGTTTTCGAAGGGAGTACCACCGGTGCACCCATCTGCATCCTGATCCGGAATGTCGATGTCCGCAGCGGCGATTATGACGACATGCGGGAAGTATTCCGCCCCGGCCATGCTGATGTGAGTTATTTTACAAAATACGGGATACGGGATCACCGTGGAGGAGGACGTTCATCAGGACGGGAAACCGCGGCGAGAGTCGCCGCCGGAGCGGTTGCCGCTCATTGTCTCGCATCTGTTGGCATTCGGGTCGAAGGGCGCCTTGCAGAAGCCGGAGGTATTACCGGCCCCGAAGGTATGCACAAAGCAATTGCCGATGCCCGCGACGCTCAGGATTCTGTCGGCGGGATCATTGAAATTGTTGCCCGAGATTGCCCTCCGGGTCTTGGTGACCCCGTATTTGCCAAGATGGGCGCAGAGATCGCCGCCGCGATGATGGGTATCGGCGGAGTGAAGGGTGTGGAGATCGGTGAGGGATTCCGTGCAGCACGCATGCGGGGAAGTGAGCACAATGATGCGATGCGAAGCACCGGGTTTTCGACTAATCATGCCGGGGGAATGCTCGGGGGAATAACGACCGGTTCGGATATCCTCGTGCGGATCGCCGTGAAACCCACGCCCTCCGTAGGGAAAGTGCAGTACACCGTCGACATGCATGGAAATGAGACCGAGATCCGTATCCGGGGGAGACATGATCCGTGCATCGCGGTGCGGATCGTCCCGGTCGCAGAGGCCATGCTCTCCCTCGTTCTCATGGATCGTTTGCTGGAACAATTGAAGTATGACGGTTTTCGGGCGAAGTTGCATACAGAAGAAGATTGAACCCGGAAAGGCATCCTCGTGAAACAGAATTACAAAAATTCAAAAGGTGGGGAACGGGACCCCCGCTGACGTAATTTTGCGATCCGGAACCCGCCGGGATGGATAAACAAAGCTGCATTTTCCATAAAAAGAGAAATACTTTCGTTTAATCACTGCAGTGCCGGTCAGGGCACAACGTAGCAGGAACTGTCCGCATATGCAGAGATTTACTCCGGTCCGGCTTAACATTCACCCGGTTCCCTGCACATTTGATAGCGCCTGAAAAACATCGCTTTTCGGGCTGAAGAGAAAGTTTCTTTTCTTCACGCTCCCTGGATGGCGCATGGAGCTGTTTATCCTCCGCCATGGAAAAGCAGGGAAACGGGAGGAGAATCCCCGGGAAGATCGAATCAGACCATTGACTCCGAAGGGAAAGAAAGAGATCCGCGAGATCGCCCGTTGGATGCTGAATATGCACATCGAACTGGACTGGATAGCCACAAGCCCGATCGAACGGTCACGCGAAACCGCGGAAATCGTTGCACAGGTCCTAAGATTCCAGGGTCGTACCGAAGAATGGGATGCCCTCAAAATCGATCAGGATCCGAAGGATGTACTGGAACAGCTATCCCGGAAGGATTCCGGATCACAAGGTCTGATGGTGGGACACGAGCCGATGCTGTCCCGTACCACGAGTCTCCTGGTTAGTTCGACGGATTCAGCCCGCATTATATTGGCAAAAGGGGGACTGGCAAAAATTGGAAATATAACCCTTCATCCAGCGCCCGAAGGAGAACTGGAATGGCTGATCCTTCCGGAGATTCTTATGGTGAATTAAATGCTTGCGGATTTGATCAGGATTGAGGAAAAAAATATCACATAGAGAGGTCATCGGAAAAAACCGGGCCACCCCCAAAACATATTCAGGAAAAAAATTGCTGGCCGTCCAGGACGGGCTCTTGATGAGAGAGCATCAACTCCCGTCTGCATGACCTGTGTTGCTGTATCGTTCTCTCTCGTCTGGTGGATAGTGGATAATCCCGCCAACGGCACGGAGGTTTTCCCCCTCCAGCACGGACACCGCCCCGTGCCCCCCGCAGATAAGGCAACGCTTCCCCTCGGGAGCGAGCCGCCGGTCGATGTCCCGGGCAAGGGCGATCAGTCCGGAACGCTCGGATCGTGCCTGTTCGCTGTCCACATTCACCGTGGTCATCAGGAAATCAGCATATCCGTTGAATTCCATTCTTTCGGAGCTGATGCTGGAAAAATTGATAAGGCTGTCTCCCGTGAAGAGCAGGCCGGCCCCGGGCGCAACGAGATATACCTGCCCGAAGAGATGTCCTCCCAGGCTCTCAAGGACAGTAAACTCCACGGTACCAACAGTCATGTGTGCAAGGATGGGAAAAGCGCCCATCACCAATGCGCACTCTCTCCGGGGAAAGAGCATGGGATCGTGGGACGGGTTGCAACCGGAAAAAAGGTTGATCAGGTGTGTGTATACTTCTTCCAGGATGGAACCGGCACTGCGGGAGCCATAAGCCCGGTTCGCCGTACGGATCACGTCACGGGTTCC
>JAJRCL010000098.1 GCA_028679035.1 Methanomicrobiales archaeon
GAATCAAAAATCAGGGGACCATGCACGATCATGATCACGGCTGAATCCCTCTCATCCCACTCCCTGCACACGTCGCAGGTCAACCTCCTGCCACCCCTGCCGTTCGACAGAAAACGAGGCAATCAATTCTTCCTGGTAGGAATCTGATGACCACCCAAGCCACCAGTGGCTGTTGCTGCCGGAAAAGGTCACGATTACACTAAGCTGCGTTCCGGGATCCGCCGAATAATCCGCATACAATACGGTTTTTTCCGTGAAACACCGGATCAAGGACTGTTGCGGGACTGGAGACGGGCACGTGACCGGGGTCGCATTTTCTTTTAACGAGAGCAGCGGCTCCGATCCCCTCGGATCAGTGGTGGCAATGGAATGCGAGGTCTCCCGTGTTATGGTAAACGGAGGGACATACCGGCTGTCCTGTTGTTCCTGGTTTTCCTGTCGTCGTTCCTGCATCTCGGAAAGGGGGACGGGTGTCTGCAGTGGATACGGGTCGAGGTGCGGGACTTCCAGCTTCAGCATGAGGGCTTTTCGGTTTTCCAGAAGCATACAGCGCCAATTTTCCTCCCCTCCGGAAAAATTCCTGAACAGAACCGCACTGATCAGCTCTTCGGTGTGCGGTCCCTGCGGGAAAGGAAGAATGAGGGTGAGGTTGTTGACGGGTTTATCGGTCGAAAGAAGCACTTCGTACCGGTATTCGCTGCGGGCGGAGGCGGTCGCCGTTGCTGCAGACCATATTCCCAGGATAAGAATTCCGCCGAGGAGGACGATACCCACGGCAACCAGTTTCCATTTCATTTCCATACCTTTCCTGAACCCTACGTGTTGGAATTGTTATTGGGGAAATCCGGATTATTATCGGCGTTTTCGCACCAGGCATTTCCAGCCGTTCCCGATGAGATCGGTCCTGCCGGCGTCTGCGAGCCCCTCGTACACCAGCCCCGCATTCCGGGGATCCCGGTAGCGGAGAAATGCGCGCTGGATGCGCTTTTCTCTTCCTTTCGGGACATGCACCGGCTCCATAGTGAGCGGGTCCAGTCCCGTGTGGTACATGCAGGTGGAACGGCTCATGGGCGTCGGGGTGAAGTCCTGCACCTGCTCGGTGTACAGTCCGGTATCCCGCAGGTACTCCGCAAGCGCGATCATATCCACAACGGTGCATCCCGGATGGCCGGACATCAGGTACGGGAGGAGGTATTGCTCCTTTCCCGCATTGTTACTCGCATCGGAAAACCGTTTCCGGAAGGCATTAAACAAATGAATGCCCGGCTTGTTCATGAGCCGCAGGACATGCGGCGTACAATGCTCGGGAGCGACCTTGAGATGTCCCGAAACATGATGCCTGCAGATGGCGTCGAGGTATCCCCCGTCATCCTCCGGAATCAGGTCGTGCCGGATTCCCGATGCAACAAATACGTGCCGGACGTTCGGCACGGCGCGAATCGTCCCAAGCAGTGCAGCAGCACGACCATGCCCGAGATGCAGGGACGGGCATGCCGGGCTGCAGGAACGGTCTGCGCAGGCGCCCCCCCGGGTCCACCGGTCACAGACCGCTCCATACATGTTCGCTGTAGGTCCGCCCACGTCCTGGATGGTCCCACTGAAATGAGCGGAGGCAGCAATGGAGCGGGCTTCCCGGAGGATCGATGCTTCGCTCCGGCTCTGGACGATACGCCCCTGGTGGTGTGCAAGCGCACAGAAAGAACATTCCCCGAAACATCCCCGGTGGCTGGTTATGGAGAACTGCACGGTTTCCAGCGCGGGTACCGGTACCCGGTACGATGGGTGTGCTTCCCTGCTGTACGGGAGTTCATAGATATGGTCCAGTTCTTCGGTCGTCAGGGGTAGTGCCGGTGGATTCTGTATGATGACAGTCTTTGGATGCGGCTGTACAACGTTCTTTCCGAGACAGGGGTTCTGTTCGCGATGGTGCAGGGCGAAGGCTTCTGCGTAGCGCCGGGGATCCTTTTCCACCTCGGAAAAAGATGGGAGAACAACCGTGCCGGTGTGGTCTGCCGCCCTCCAGGACTTCAGGTCCATTTTTACGACGGTCCCGGGGATATCCGTGATTGCTGCGATCGGCGATCCTGTATCTAGACGCTCTGCTATCGCCACGACCTGCCGCTCTCCCATCCCGTAGACAAGGATATCGGCCGGAGCGTCCGCGAGGATGGACTGGCGCACCCGGTCCTCCCAGTAGTCATAATGGGCAAAGCGGCGCAGACTCGCCTCCAGCCCTCCCAGAACAAGGGGAACACCGGGAAACCGGGATCGCAGCCGGTTTGCATAGACGATAACGGCCCGGTCTGGTCGTCTGGGTACACCGCCGGGCGAATACGCATCCTCTTTCCTGCGTTTTCCCGCGGCGGTATAATTCGCGACCATAGAGTCCACGTTGCCGCTGCTGACGCCAAAGAACAACCGGGGTTCTCCCAGGCGGGTAAAATCATCATCCCTGGTCCAGTCCGGCTGGGCGATGACTCCCACGGAAAATCCTCTGTCCCAGAGCGTCCGGGCAATGACAGCGGTCCCGAAGGAAGGATGATCAACGAAGGCATCTCCCGTGA
>JAJRCL010000099.1 GCA_028679035.1 Methanomicrobiales archaeon
CCTACTGGGAAATCTCGCCGAATACCGTGGATCCTGCAACCCGGGCGATGCGGACCTTCAGCTTCTGGCCCGGTTTTGCACCCGGGATATAGACCGTGTACTTCCCCTCACGGATCATCCCGTCCCCGCGCCGGCTGAGGGACTGTATTTCTAGGTCAAGGATCGCTCCTTCCTCAAACCGAACCTTGGGGCCCTCGTCCGTTTTCACTTTTCTCTTTTTGACCGGACGGTGGCCGCCGCAGGCGTCACACTTCAGGACGGGGATCCGTCCGTCTTTGACGAGCTTGGTATCGGGTCTCCCGCACTCGGAGCAGATCACATAATCTTCAACGTAATTGCGGATCATGGAATTCAGGCTCGAGGGTTCGAATTTCCCATTGAAAACCGCCCGGTTTCCCTCGATCTTTCCCGCAGTGCCCAGCTCGCCCACGAGGTATTTCATCAGGTCGTCTTTCTTGCGGTTGAGCTTGTCGGCAATCTCGGCAAAATTCTCGAATACGGTTGTTTTTCCCTCGATGTAGACCTTGGGATCCGGAATCACGAATCGTTCGTGGGATCCCTTTGTCTCCGTGATATTGGTGTACGCTTTTTTGAGAAGCTCCTCATACGGATCCGGCATGGTAGTATATTGCAGGGTTGAATACAAAAAGGATGCCCGAAACGGCATGAAGTCATGCTTAAGTAGACCGGGGCAAGAACTCTCTCTACCATGCTGTCACCCGATGATGTCGCTCACCTGAAAAATGAATTAAAACGGGATCTCACCCCGGTCGAACTCGCTGTATTCGACAACCTCTGGAGTGAGCACTGCAGCTACCGTTCAACCAAGATGCTCCTCCGTACCCTTCCGACCGAAGGCGGGAATGTTCTCCTTGGCCCGGGGGATGATGCAGCAGTCGTGAAATTCACGGACGAATGGGCACTGGTCATCGGCATGGAAAGTCACAACCACCCGAGCTACGTTGATCCGTACCACGGTTCTGCGACCGGGGTCGGCGGGATCGTACGGGATGTTGTATCGATGGGGGGAAAACCGATTGCCCTTCTCGATCCCCTCTACTTTGGTCCACCCTCCGATGACAAGAACCGCTACCTGTTCGAGCACATTGTTGCCGGTATCGGGGACTATGGGAACTGTATCGGTGTACCTGTCGTCCGGGGAGAAACCGTCTTCGATCCGTCCTACCGGGGGAACCCCCTGGTCAACGTGGTCTGTGTCGGACTCGTCCATCCGCAGAAATTCATTACGGCACGTGCAAAGGCACCTGGCAACCGGCTGGTCCTGTTCGGGTCCTCTACCGGGCGGGATGGGCTCGGCGGGGCCTCCTTCGCTTCGCGGGATCTGAGCGAATCCTCGGAAGCACTGGACCGGCCCAGTGTGCAGATCGGAGACCCCTATACGGAAAAACTGATCATTGACGCGACGCTTGAAATGGCGGCAACCGGAAAAGTCCTGTCATGCAAGGACCTCGGTGCGGCAGGACTCGCCGGGGCTTCCAGTGAGATGTGCAGCACCTTCGGGGCTCTCCTTACTGCGGATGCGGTCCACCTTCGCGAAGAAGGAATGAATGCCGTGGAAATCATGCTCGCGGAGTCCCAGGAACGGATGCTCATCGAAGTAACACCGCAGGACGTACTCCTGATGGGGGGCATCGCCGAAAAATACGATCTGAAATGGAGCGATATCGGCGAGGTTATCAACCAGCCCCGGTACATCGTGCAGTTCCGGGGGCAAGTTGTTTGTGATGTGCCCATCGCGCTCATCACCGGTGGAGCTCCCCTGTGTTTCTGGGACAAGGCAGTGCAGACCACGGTCCGCCCCTTCAGTCCACCGGGGGCTGATCTCGAAACCCTCTCCCTGCAGGTGCTCTCCCACCCCGATGTGGCACGAAAAAACTGGATCTTTGAGCAGTACGACCATATGGTGCAGCTCCGTTCCGTTTCGCTCGCACGGGACGCCGCGGTTCTCCGGGTATCCGGGAAGGCCCTCGTTCTTTCCTGCGGGTGTAATCCCCGGCACATCTACCTCTCCCCGCATGATGGTACGGCAAACGCGGTACTCGAGAATGCAGCCAATCTTGCCTGCCGGGGAGCAACCCCGCTCTGCATCGTCGACTGCCTGAACTTTGCAAGCCCGGTCCACCCGGAAGTGTACGGGGAGCTCGAACAGTGTGTCCTCGGCCTCGGCATGATGGCACGGAAACTGGGGATCCCGATCGTTGGCGGGAACGTCTCGCTCTACAATGAAAGTGACGAGTTTGGCACCCGTATCAAGCCCACTCCATCCCTCGGCATGGCCGGCATCGGAGATCTTATAGAGGAAACCATTCCGAAAGAAGGCAGTGTCCTTGCCCTCGTCGGAGATACAGGTCCTCACTTCGGGGGGTCGATCCTCGACGACTGCACAAACTGCGGGGGTAATGCACCACCGGTTCCGGATATCTCGGTCATCTCCCCGGTGCGGGATCTTGTGCAGAACGGTACCGTCCAGGCGGCTACCGACCTCTCGGGCGGCGGACTTCTTGCTGCTCTCGTCAAGCTCGCACCCACCGCATCGGTGCACCTTAAGGGAGATCTCCTCCCGGCACTCTTCTCCGAGACCTACGGGAGGTTTTTACTTGCGGTGAACAGCGGAGCCGACCTCTGCGGTCTCCACCATGTAATAATCGGGGAAACAGGTGGGAAGTCCCTGCGGATCAGATCTGATAGCGGGTCAGTTGTACTATCGGGAAAGAAGATTGAGGAGGCGCTCAACTCACTTACGGCACGGATGCGGTATTAACGCATTGAGGAATTAAACGGAAACAAACTCTTTCGACAGACCTCTGACCGAGAAAATCATTATCCGCATTCTGCCAGATTTGCACCCGCACCGTCGGCCGCAATCCAATCGTATTGGCGCACTGGAATTGAATTGTGGAATCCTGAAAAAAAAAGAATGCTTTTTGTATTATTTCTTAAACTGGGGCATCATCGCCCGGATCTCTTTTCCGACCTCCTCGATAAGGTGCTCTTCGTCCATCTTGGTGAGGGCGGTGAACACCGGGCGGTTTACCTGGTTTTCGAGGATCCATTCTTTTGCAAATTCCCCGCGCTGGATCTCGCCAAGGATCTCTGCCATCGCATCGTACACTTCAGGACCGATCACACGGGGGCCACGGGTAAGATCCCCATACTGTGCCGTATTCGAAATGGCATTACGCATCTTGGTGAACCCGCCTTCGTAGATCAGGTCGACGATCAGTTTCAGTTCATGGAGAATCTCGAGATACGCCATCTCCGGTGCGTACCCGGCGTCCACCAGCGTCTCAAACCCTGCCTTAATCAAGGAAGTAACGCCCCCGCAGAGGACCGCCTGCTCGCCAAAGAGGTCGGTTTCGGTCTCCTCGCGGAATGTGGTCTCGAGCACCACGGCGCGTGTCGCACCGATCCCCTTCGCATAACCGAGAGCGATCTCTTTAGCTTTACCGGTGAAGTCCTGGTGCACCGCGATAAGGGCGGGCACACCCTTGCCATCCTGGTACTGGCGGCGCACCATGGAACCTGGCCCTTTCGGGGCAACCATGACGACGTCCACCGATTCCGGGGGAACAATCTGTCCGAAGTGGATGTTGAACCCGTGGGAGAACATCAGGCAGCTGCCTTTCCGCAGGTTGGGACCGACTTCGCTGCGATAGATGCCTGCCTGCGTCTCGTCCGGAAGAAGAATCTGGACAATGTCTGCCTTTTTCACGGCCTCCTTGACCGGGAAGACCTCAAATCCGTCGGCGATTGCCTTCTTCCACGATTTCCCCTCGCGCAGGCCGATGATAACATCCAGCCCGCTGTCCCGGAGGTTCTGCGCCTGGCCGCTTCCCTGTGAGCCGTACCCGATGACTGCTATCCGTTTCTTTGTAAATATGCCCAGATCTGCGTCATCGTCGTAGTATTTGCATATCCCGTCAGACATAGCTCAGAGTATCTGTGGGAGGGGGAAATAAATATTATATATGAATGAAAAAATCCATTCTGGTTATTTTTCTCAGCAGAGAATCCTGTAATTTGATTCTCAGCGCTTGGTGTTTCCGATGGAATTGCCCGATATACAGTCCACATGTCCCGACATCTGTATAAACCTGACACGGGTAGGTGTAAAGAAGGTAAAGAAGCTGGTCGAAGTTGCGCGTCCGGGAAAACGTCCGGTCATTTTCATCTCCAATTTTGATGTTTTCGTTGATCTCCCGCGCAGCCTGAAGGGGGCAAATCTCTCGCGGAATTTCGAAGTTATTGATGAAGTACTCCAGCAGGCAATAGAAGGTGAGGTAAAAGAGATCGAGGAACTCTGCAGCGTCGTTGCAAAGAAACTGCTGGACCGGCACGAGTATGCGGACCGGACTGAGGTGCTGATGCGCAGCCAGTTCATGCAGAAGCGGGAGACTCCGGTGAGCGCAACCGGGTGTCATGAGGTAGTCAATGTCCACGCGCGCGCCGTTGCTAAGCGCAATGACAGCCAGCCCA
>JAJRCL010000100.1 GCA_028679035.1 Methanomicrobiales archaeon
AACTACCCCGGGGATCCCGAAGCCTTCCATACAATCGCGGAATCGTGTTCGGTACCGGTCCTCATCGCCGGCGGCGAAAAAATCAGCGACCTTGAGGCGCTGCAGCAGATCCGGGATGCGGTGCATGCCGGTGCGGCCGGCGTGTGCGTCGGACGGAACGCCTTCCAGCGTGAGAATCCCCGCGAATTCGTGCAGGCGCTCTGCCGGGTCGTCCACGACGAAATCGATCCCGTTGTTGCGCTGGGGAAGCAGAAATGAAGGAGTTCTGGGTCGATGCGCGCCCCTTCAGCAAAAAAATCGTCACTACAGCGATTGAGAGCGGTGCGGACGCGATCGTCACAGAAGAACCGGAGAAGGTGCGCCGTCTCGGACGTATCCGTACTATTGGTCCGGCGGGGGACCTTATCCCGGGCAGGGACGTGCATGAGATCCGGATTATCGACAAAGAAAGCGAGGAACAGGCGGCCGTTCTTGCACGACAGGGATTGGTGATTGTCCGGACCACCGACTGGACCGTGATCCCGCTGGAAAATCTGGTTGCCCAGTCTGATCAGATCATCGCAGCTGTAACCAGTGTGCATGAGGCGGAACTGGCTCTCGGGGTGCTGGAAAAAGGGGTGCGGGGAATCCTTCTCTCAACGGACGATCCGGCCGCTGTGCGTGCGGTCGGGGATCTCGTGAAAAGGAAGAGCGGGAATGTGTGCCTCTCGCCCTTTACCATTACCGAGATAACACCGGTCGGCATGGGGGACCGTGTCTGTGTGGATACCTGCACGCTTCTCGGGGAAGGCCAGGGAATGCTCGTCGGAGATACCTCTTCGGCTTTCCTCCTTGTGCATGCGGAAACACTCGAAAATCCCTATGTCGAGCCGCGCCCGTTCCGGGTAAATGCGGGGGCAGTTCATGCCTATGCCCTGATGCCGGGGGGAAAAACGGCGTACCTGTCCGAACTCGCGGGAGGGGATGAAGTACTGGTCACCGATCCATGCGGGGGAACAACGGTCGCAACCGTGGGCAGGGTAAAGATCGAACACCGCCCGCTGCTGCGCATCCGTGCCGAATGCGGGGATGTGGATGCAAGCCTCATTCTCCAGAACGCGGAGACGATCCGCCTGGTGGATGAAACCGGCAGGGCGATTTCGGTCGTAGAACTCGCCGTCGGGGACCGGGTTCTGGGAGTCGCCGGGGAAGGAGCACGGCACTTCGGGTTTTCCATCCGGGAACGTATCCGTGAGAAATAGCATGGCGTGTGCAGGAATTATCGGGGGTACGGGAAAAATGGGGCAGTTCTTTGCCCCGGTCCTTGAACGTGCCGGGTACGACGTGCGGAGTGCCGGAAGAAACGGCCCATATGACCGGAAGGATCTCGCACAGACCTGTGATCTGGTCATGATCTCGGTGCCAATCCGAGACACGGTACAGGTCATCCGGGAGATCGCACCGCTGATGACTCCGCACCAGCTGCTCTGCGATCTCACCTCGCTGAAAGTTGCACCGGTCGCGGCGATGCTCGCATCGAAGGCGCAGGTCGTCGGCCTGCATCCGATGTTCGGGCCGACCGTTCCGGCACTCGCCGGGCAGCGGATCATCGCAACACCTGCCCGCTGTCCACCGGACCGGCTGGAACAACTTCTCGGGATTTTTCGCGGGGAAGGGGCCTGCATCACGGTAACAACTCCCGAAGAACACGACCGTATGATGGCAATGGTGCAGGGACTCACCCATTTTGCGACGCTCTGTATGGCGGAAACTATGCGGCGGGGCAACGTCGGTATCGGGGAAGCGCTCGCCTTTATGAGCCCCGTGTACCGCATCGAACTCGACCTCATGGGAAGGCTTCTTTCGCAGGATCCTGCGCTCTATGCGGACATCCTGCAGATGAACCCGTTCGTTCCGGAAGTTCTCACTATCTTCCGTCAGGCAGCGGCCGATCTGGAAGAAATCACCGCCCGGAAGAACCGGGACCAGTTTGTGGATGTATTTGTGGAGAACCGGAAGGCTTTCGCAGATTACACGGTGCAGGCTGCGCGGGAAAGCGATGCAATCATCCGGTGCCTGGTGCAGCAATGATCGTGGTTACACTCGGGCCCGCCGGGACGTTCAGTGATGAGCTTGCCCACCGGCTGTTCAGGGAAGAGCCGGTTCTCCTTCCCACCATACGCAGCATTTGCGCCCGGGTCGCGGAAGGCGGTTGCACCGGGATTGTTCCGATCGAAAATAGTGAAGCCGGGGGCGTGGGACCGACGCTGGACTGCCTCCAGCGCTTTGCGGTCTACATCGTCGGAGAGGCGTACCTGCCGATCCGCCACCATCTTGCGGCATGGGGTATGCTGGAGCAGGTGAGGGTCATTTACGCACATCCCCAGACGCACGAACAGTGCAGCGATCTCCTGGACACCCTCGCTCTTGATGTGATCCACACCAGCAGTAACGCCCAAAGTGCCCTGTCGATGCTCGAAAATCCGGCCAGCGGGGCGGTCGTCTCCGAGGAGCTTGCCCGGCGCTACCACCTTCCCATCCAGCGGAAGGATATCCAGAACAATCCGAACAATATTACGCGGTTTGTCCTCCTCTCCAATGCCCCATGCTCCGGCGCAGCCACCAAGTGCAGCATTCTGATCGACCCGCACACCGATCGGGCCGGCTTATTATACGATCTCCTCGGTGTGTTTGCCCGCAGGGGAATCAACCTTACCCGGATCGAATCCCGCCCCTCCAAGCGGGGAATGGGAAATTATGTATTTTTTATCGATTTTCTTACCGATCCAGGGTGGGAGGAAGCCCTTGCCGATCTCACCGGGATCACGCCGGTGAAGCGTCTGGGCTGCTATGGCCGGGTGGAGGCCGGGTGACCGAGGTGCGCATCCCCCTGGTCCGGGGCGTTGCGGTGCAGACTCGTGCACCCCCTTCCAAGAGTTTTACCCATCGGGCGTACCTCGCGGCCGCACTTGCGCGGGGGCAGTCCTGTATCCTGTCCCCGTTGCGGTCCGGGGATACAGACCGAACCCTTGCGGCTCTCCGCGAGATGGGTGTCATCGCATCCTGGAGCGGAACCGACCTTCGGATTACCGGATCCGGTGGATCACTGCATTGCAGGGAAGGGACGACGATCGATCTGGGGAACTCCGGCACAAGCCTGCGTCTTCTTGCTGCTGCTTCCCTGCTCTGCGATTACCCGCCGGTACTTACGGGGGACGCCCGGATGCGGGAACGGCCGATCGGGCCCCTCGCCGATACACTGAGGGCGCTCGGCGGGGGCGTGCAGTTCCTTCAGCGTCAGGGATACCCGCCAATACGAGTCAAGGGCCCCCTTCACGGTGGAGCAGCATCCATCGATGCCCGAATGAGCAGCCAGTTTGTTTCCGCAGTCCTGATGGCCGCACCATACGCAGACCAGACGGTGGATCTCACCGTCTCTACCCCTCCCGTCTCCCGCTCGTACATCGATATCACCCTTGCCGTAATGGGAAAATTCGGCGTGCCGGTAGACCGCACCGGCTATTCCCGTTTCATGGTGAGAAATGGGCAGGGATACCAGGGGAAGCAGTATGCGATCGAGGGAGATTACTCTTCGGCAGCATTCTTCTTTGCGATCGCAGCGATTTGCGGCGGCAGGGTGACGGTCGAAAATCTCAATCCCGCATCGGTCCAGGGGGATCGGGTCTTTCTCGAAGCGCTTACTTCCATGGGCTGCCGGGTGGTCCCCGGAACAAACGGAATTATGGTCGAGCAGACAGGTACACTTGAGGGTATCACCATCGACATGACGGCTGCTCCAGATACCGTGCAGCCTCTCTGCATGGTCGCAGCGGTCGCCGGATCCCCTACCACAATAACCGGTACCGCACACCTGCAGTACAAGGAGAGTGACCGGGTACAGGTGACCGCAGAGAACCTGCAGCGTATGGGAGCCGGTGTACAGATCGGTGACAACTGGATCCGTATCACGCCAAAAACGCTCCACCCGATCCAGGTCGATCCGCTCGGGGACCATCGTACGGCGATGTCCTTTGCAGTACTCGGCCTCGGGGTCGGCGGGGTGGTAATCCGAAACGCAGAATGCGTGGAAAAATCATTCCCTGCGTTCTGGGAAGAACTCCGGAAAGGAGGCCTGCTGTGAAGATCGTCCTGACCGGTTTCCGGGGAACCGGAAAATCGGCAATCGGAAAAAGGCTTGCCCGCAAGCTGGATCTCCCGTACGTTGATACTGATGAAGAGATCGCCCGCGCTTCGGGAATGGAGATCGGGGAGCTCTTTGTCCGATGCGGCGAATCCCATTTCCGTGACCTGGAGCGATCGGTCGTCCGTTCCCTTGCCGGTTTTGAGGGCGTGATAAGCACGGGGGGTGGTGTGGTCCTTGATCCCGGGAACGTCGAGCATCTCCGGAAGGAAAGCACGATCATCCTTCTCACGGCTGAACCACTAACCATAGAGACACGAATCAAAGGGGGAAAACGCCCGGCGTTAACAGAACTCCCGCTGAAAGAGGAAATCCACTTTCTGCTGGAGAAACGAAGGGATGCGTACCTGTCTGCCGCCGATTACTGCGTGCACACCGATGGGCTGTCTCCAGACACTGCAGTACAGGAAGTCCTGGGCCTGATTCAGGGGAGAAAAAGTCATGTGAGTCCCGCAGCAGTGTTCGGACACATGGTCGACGGGATGAAGATCCCCGCCAACGAACGGGAGATCCTGGAACAATTGCTCTCTGGAGGGAAGTACCGGGACATACGGATCCTCGGTATCGTCGGGTACCCCTGTCATCACAGCCGGAGCCCGCCCCTGTTCAATACGCTCTTTCAACGTTACGGAATACGGATGCGGTACACCCGCTTCGAATGGGCAAACCTCGGAGACGTGATGGGTCTTGCCCGCTGTATCGGGATGCGGGGGCTCTCTGTTACCATCCCCTTCAAGGAGAACGTACGGGAGTACCTGGATGAGGAAGACGCACACACGCAGGCAATCGGTGCCTGCAATACCGTCGT
>JAJRCL010000101.1 GCA_028679035.1 Methanomicrobiales archaeon
GGAAACCGAACGGCTGAAGAGCGACGAAGAATTGCGGTACATCGGATAATCAACCAGCGCATCATCATGCACTGGGCATGATGAGGATCCAGTAACGAGACGTTTTGTGAGTTGCTTTTTTTCACCCGGATAAAGGAAATCATCATTAACTCCTTCACCCCATCTGGGGGATGGTGACGGACTGATGTCAACAATTGTCCATTTTGATGTACCCACAGACGATGTCGAACGGGCGAAAAAATTCTATGCCGCCTTGCTCGGCTGGAAATTCGAATCCTACCCGGAAATGCAATACAACCTGATTACGACGACAAACCTTGACGGGACGCCGGGTGTCGGTGGCGGCATGGGAAAGAGGATGGATCCATCCCAGCACATCGTGAACTACTTCGGCGTGCCATCCATCGATGCTGCCATTAAAAAGGTCAAGAGTCTCGGTGGTTCTGTTGTTACGGAAAAGATGGCGGTACCGCAGATGGGCTACCTGGTAAGCTGCATGGACACCGAAGGAAACGCATTCGGGCTCTGGGAAGAGAATAAAAACGCACAATAATACGCTCTCACCATGAGTAATGATCCGGCCGTGACCGGCGCATCTACCGAAGGAGGACCTCAGTGCGTGCATACGCCGATCTGCATCTCCATTCGCCCTATTCGATAGGGGTTTCCCGCTCCCTTACGCCGGCTGCCCTCATCGATGCCTGTTCCCTGAAAGGAATAACGGTTCTTGGGAGCGGGGATGCGCTGCATCCGGAATGGAGGAGGTCCTGGCTGGCAGTACAGGATCCGCATAGTATTATCGTCATCCCGTCAGCGGAAGTGGAGGATGCGAAGCGCATCCACCACCTGATCCTGATGGAGGATTTCGCATCCTTTGCCACCCTTGCCGAGAGTTTAGGAAAGAAAACCCCCAACGTGTGCACGGGCGGGAGACCCCATATCCCTGCGTCAGGAGAAGAGATTGCCCGGATGGTGCACGACCTGGGGGGCCTCATCGGTCCTGCGCATGCATTCACCCCGTGGACAGCACTCTACGCCTCCTGCAATCATGTTGCAGAGTGCTATGGCAGCGAACGGATCGACTATCTCGAGCTGGGGCTATCGGCAGACACCTCCTATGGGGCCGGGATCCGGGACCTCTACGGGGTCCCGTTTCTCTCCAATTCGGACGCCCACAGTGCGTCTCCCCTCCGTTTCGGACGGGAATTCAACCGTCTCGAACTGACCCGGTTCGATGTACCGGCAGTCCTGGAGGCGGTGCGCGAAGGCAGGATCAGCATGAACGCCGGTCTCTTTCCCGAAGAAGGAAAATACAACCGGACCGCATGTTCGCGCTGCTTTGAACAATACCCGCTTGAGGATGCCGTCCGGTATGCGTGGCGCTGCCCGAAGGATCGCGGGCGGATAAAAAAGGGAGTCTTTGACCGGGCGCGGGAACTCACCGATGGTGACCCGCTCCCCCGCCCCCGGTACTGTCACATGATTCCGCTCGGGGAAATTATCCAGAAGGTCCTGGGAGACGCAACGCCTTCGACAAAACGGTGTCGGGCGCTCTATGATACCCTGCTTGGACCCCTGGGACCTGAGATCGATATCCTTATCAGGCGCAGCATTTCCGAGATTGGGGAAATCGACCCCCGCGTTGCCAGCGCCATCGATGCGCTGCGGACCGGTCGCGTACGTCTTACGCCGGGGGGCGGTGGCCGGTACGGAACCTTTGATTTCACCGGCTGATACAATTCCACATACAGGTGTCTGAAAAGCGGGTTACCCCCTTTCCCGGCATCAACCTCTCCTTCTCAGGTCCCATTTCCCTGATAAGCAACAATTATGGGTGACGTCGGCAAAAGTACATACAATGTTAAAGATTCATCGGGAGATATGCGGGTATTGCGGGGCATGTGTTTCGGTGTGTCCGGAAGGCGCGCTCGAACTGATTGATGCCTACCTGACGGTCGATCTCAAATGCAAAGACTGCAGTATCTGCACCCGCGCCTGCCCGCTGGGGGCACTGGAGGTCGTCGATGAAGGACAGGTATGACCTGCTGATTATCGGCGGAGGACCGGGAGGGGCCATCGCAGCGAAGACCGCCGCCTGCAAAGGCCTTTCGGTCTGTCTTGTTGAGAAACGGCCTGCCATCGGTGTGCCGGTGCGCTGCGCTGAGGGGATAGGGAAAGATATCCTGCAGCAGTTCATTGAACCGGATGAACGGTGGATCTCCGCCGAAATCGATCGCGCCATACTCGTATCCCCCGACGGTACATCCATGGTCCTCGAACCGCAGCACGCCGGGAACGAGGTCGGTTATGTACTGGATCGTAAGATATTCGACCGGGAGCTCGTGTGGCAGGCTGCCGCGGCCGGTGCTGATATCGCGGTAAAGACCCGGGCGGTTGCCCCAATTATGGAGAATGGAAAAGTCTCCGGGGCGACGATTGAGAGCTGCGGGGAGGTGAAGAATGTACGGGCAGAGGCGGTCATTGCTGCCGACGGGGTTGAGTCCAAATTTGCCCGCTGGTGCGGCATCGATACCACGGTCCCCCTCCGTGAAATCATGAGCTGCGCCCAGTACCTTATGACGAACCTCACCATCGACCCACACGCTACCGTATTTTATTTCGGGAATTCTATTGCCCCCGAAGGGTATCTCTGGGTATTTCCCAAGGGAGAACGCAGCGCAAACGTGGGAATCGGGATTACCGGCAGAAAGAGTGCACCCGGTAAAAGGGCAAAGGACTATCTCGATGCTTTTGTGAGGTCGCATTTTCCCGACGGGAGGACAATCGAGTGCATCGTGGGAGGAGTGTCCGTGTGCCGGCCGCTTCCCTGTACCGTTGCGGACGGGCTCCTCATTGTCGGGGACGCAGCACGGGTGGTTGATCCCCTGACCGGCGGAGGAATTTTCAACGCGATGTATACCGGTCAGCTTGCAGCAGATGTGGCGGCCGGTGCAATTGCCGAAGGAAACACGCTGAAAGAACGTCTCATGCCGTACGACACTACCTGGCGGTGTGCAAAGCTCGGGAAGAATCTTGAGCGCAACTACAAGATCAAGGAGTTTTTCATCGGGCTTTCCGATAAGAAACTGAATGCGCTTGCCCAGTCGGTCTCCAAGATTAACCTGAAGGAATTTTCTACCCTTGTCCTTGTGAAAGAGCTCATTAAGAGAAATCCAGGCCTGATCCTTGATCTCAAAGCACTCAAGGATGCAATCTCCTGATCTCTTTTTTTCGGCATTTCATGAATAGTGTGAAGGGATTAACCAGATCCGGAAAAGGGACAGGTTCCAAGGAAAAACGAGTCCGGACAGGCATATCCTTTCCTGTGGCAAAAAGCGCATCTTTTTATTGCCAATAAAAATATCTCTCTTTATCAGGTAGCTTCATGGTCTCGGTCAGTACGCATCCCGGTATACAGAAGATGGAAGAAAAGAAAGACACCAGCGGCCTGTGCAAGGCACTCACCCAGGACGATCCGGTTATCCGGCGGGAGGCTGCACTGGCGCTGGGGCGGATCCGGAGCACCGATGCAGTAATCCCGCTCATTGCAGCTCTTTCTGATCCAGACCAGGAAGTGCGGCAACGAGCCGAGGAATCCTTGCGAAAAATACGGGATGGCCGTGCCCTGGAGCCTCTGGTTGCCGCTATGAAAAATGCAGAACCTCGGATACGACGGATTGCGGCGGATCTTCTGGGGGACCTGGCAGATACCCGCGCCCTCGACCCTCTGGTCTTTGCTTTGCGCGACCGGGATGAAGGGACCCGCGTGGCGATTGTCGAGGCACTTGGCAAGATAGGAGGTAATCGTGGCCTTATCCCCCTTGTCCAGGCGCTGAAGGACGAGAGCCCGTCTGTGCGGGAAGGAGCCGCCCGGGCTCTCGGGAGACTGGGGGATCCCCGGTCCATCGAACCCCTCAACGAAGCTGCGCAGAGCGATGCGGCACAGGGCGTGCGGCGAGCGGCAAAAAGGGCGCAGGAGATCATCGCTGCAAAAACCGGAATGCCGGAAAAATAATTTTCCACACCTGATTCCCAAGCCGTTTCAGGCCTGGTCTTTTACATCGGAACTCTAATCCTGATACTCAGGTGTAGGATCGTTCAAATAGCCAGGTAGTCCACCTCTTAATTATGATCTGCGGGGTTGACGAAGCCGGGAAGGGTGCCGTACTTGGACCTCTGGTGATCGCCGCAGCAGGGTGCGCATCCCCGGAGGAGCTGGAAGGTATTGGTATCCGGGATTCAAAGGAACTCTCTCCTTCCCGGCGTGAGGAACTCTTCCCTGTCATCATCGAACGCTGCTCCACAGCAGTTCTCTCTGTTCCGTCCGCAGACGTGGACCGGCACCGGTTGCGCATGAACCTGAACCGCTGTATGGCCCGGGGACATGCAGCTGTCATCAATCGCCTCGCACCGTCGGTTGCGTATATTGATGCGTGTGATGTGAACGCCGAACGATACGCCCACATGGTACGGGAGTACCTTGCGTGCAACTGCTCTATCATTTCCCGGCATCACGCTGATACAACGTACCCCGTCGTCAGCGCTGCCAGTATTGTTGCGAAAGTGGTGCGTGATCGTGCCATTGCAGAGCTCAGCGATGAATATGGGGATATCGGTAGTGGTTACCCTTCTGATGGAAAAACAATCGCTTTCCTCCGGGCGTATATTAAGAGCAACAAAAAAAATCCTCCAATCGCCCGGAAGGGCTGGAGCACCGTCACATCCCTGCTGAATGAAGAGTTCCAGGTAAAAATAACGCGATTTTTCGGACCCTGATCCCCGGCCCAGATGGATATTGTACGGTGTCCAGCCGTTAATCCCGCCGAACGAAACAAAATCGGGAAATGACGTGTTGTACGGGTTCCTTCGGAGAGGTTTTATCTCGCCGGCTGAGGTATGTATAGTGAATGGACTGGCGCGTCATCGTACTCCTGCTTATCGCCTGTTATGCGCTCATCGCCGCGTACCTCTACACGAGGAAGGTTGCACCGGATACGATCTCGTTTTACGGTCCAATCCTCGCCATCAAAAGCCACAGTGTGGGCATTTTTGATTCCCTTACCCGTTTTCGCCGCTTTCTCCGGGCGTACGGGACTACAGGGGTTGTCGTTGTCGCCGCCGTATCAGTGTTCATCACGGTCCTGCTGTTTATCTCCCTCCAGTACACCCTGATCTTCCGTCCCCCTCCGACCGGGATCTATGAGCCGCAGAATATTTTCCTCCTACCGGGGATCAACGATTACGTGCCTTCGACATTTGCGGTCTGGTTTGCCTTCATCATCACCATAGTGGTACACGAATTCGGCCATGGGATCCTGTGCCGGGTGGAGGGCCTGAAAGTCCGGAGCATGGGTGTTCTGGTCGCCGTAATCCCGATCGGTTTCTTTGTCGAACCGGACGAGGAGGAGCTTGAAAAAGCCCGGGGAATACCCAAGGCACGTATTTTTGGCGCAGGGATCTCCAATAATATCGTCATCGGCCTCGTGAGTTTTTTCGTTTTGGCCCTGCTCATCGGGTTTGCGATCCCGGCAACGACACCGATCGTCCATGGGGAGTACAAGGACTACCCGGCAGCGGTTGCCGGTATCCCTCTCAATTCGGTGATACGCCAGGTGAATGGGGTCGATGTGCACACACCGGATGATGTCGCACGCATCCTCAATTCCACGAAACCCGGGGATGCGATAACAGTCCAGGCTGACTATCGTGGACAGGTAACCACGTACCGGCTTACCCTTTCGGCATGGCCCAATGGCACAACTCCGATGCGGGATTCGGGTTTTATGGGCATTTACTATTACCCGGCAACGACTATCGCCGCAACAATGCAGAACCTTGCATCTCCCACCGGGTTCGTCCGGTTTATCGCGGTCCCCTTTGATATGACCATGGAAGGGCGATACTTCCAGATCCTTGCCTTTGACGTTCCCGAACAGGAATACTATGGGGTCCCCCTCCCCTGGATTTTCTGGGGCCTCGTGCACCTCTCGTTCTGGTGCGCATGGATTAATATCAATGTCGGCATTTTCAACGCCATCCCGATGATTCCCCTCGACGGAGGATATATTATGAAGGAAGGCGTCGATGGCCTTCTCCGGCGGTGGGGGGTCCCGCAGCTCTCCCGGTATGTCGTAGGGCTCATCAGCTGGCTGATGCTGACGATCATCGTTGCCCTGATCGCCCTTCCCTACCTTCTGCATCTCTGAACTTCAGCCCGATCCGATCGTTTTGACGATCGAAGGATGAAAGTCAACGATGCCGTAAAAAAGAGGGGTTCTTATTCTTTCTTGACTTTTTCGCCGACTTCCGGCGGTTCCTGCTCGAGAACATCCCGGTTTTCTTTCAGGATCTCGGCAATTTCATTTGCATCCGGAAGGATTCCCAGGATCTTTTCATCGAGATGCACGCTTTCCCCTTCCGTGCGGGGAGCTTCTTCCGTTTCCCCAAGGAATTTGGATGCCTGGCGGATGAGTGCGGAAATTTCGTAGGGAAAGATGATCTTCGTTGCCTGCCCGTTTGCCATCTGTTTCAGTGCGTCCAGGGAAAGGACGGTGATCGCTTTGCGGTCGAGTGGCTGGGCGCCGAGTGCCAGGATCCGCAGCCCCTGGGCTTCACCCTGGGACTGGAGAATCCGTGACACCCGTTCCCCATCAGCCCTGAGGATCTGGCTCTGGCGGCTTCCTTCTGCTTCGAGAATCTGGCCCTGCTTCGCCCCTTCCGCACGCAGGATCGCCGATCTCTTGTCACCGTCAGCCCGGAGGATTGCGGCTCTCCGTTCCCGTTCCGCAGCGGTCTGTTCGGTCATCGCCTGTTTGACGGCACCGACCGGATCGACTTCCTTGATCTCGACCCGTTCCACTTTGACGCCCCATTGATCGGTTTCCCGGTCCAGAATATCCCGCAGTTTCGTGTTGATCAGGTCCCGGTTGTACAGCACTTCATCGAGCTGCATATCGCCGATAACACCCCGCAGCGTCGTCTGGGCGAGCGCCACTGTTGCGGTACGGTAATTAGAGACCTCGAAAAATGCCTTTTCCGGATCTATCACACGGATGTAAACGATGGCATCGACATTTGTTGGTGAATTATCCTTGGTGATGACTTCCTGCTTGGGAACATCGACGACCTGGGTCCTGAGATCCAGTTTCACGATGCTCGTTACCAGGGGCAATACCCAGCGGAATCCAGGATTCAGCCTTCCCACATATTTCCCGAGCCGGATCTGCAAACCCTGCTCGTAGGGCTGTATGATCACAACGCCCTTGGCAAAAATGAAAACAATAACAAGAATTAATATAATCGCAATGATGCTTTCAACGACGACCATTATTCCACCTCCGCAACAACGATATGCACGCCTTCGGACCGGAGAACCCGCACTTTTTTCCCTGCAGGAATTGTTCCTTCTGCAGCCCGGGCACTCCACTCGACCCTGCCGATAGTCACTTTGCCATTGATGGAATCTTCATCCACCGTCCGGATGACATTTCCCACCATTCCGACGATTGAATCCCGGGATATCGTTGTCGGTGACCCATTCGGGGTCAGCCGGCTGTATATCCAGACCGTCACACCGGCAGTGACGAGAGCAACGACGACGCCAAGAATGATACCCGTCGATGATGAGAAAATATCAATGCCCAGGAGCACAAGGATCCCAAGGAAGATCATGACAGTCGCAGGGACCGCAACGAAAAAACCGGGAGTATAGGCCTCAATAAGAAGCATGACCGATCCGGCGATAACAAGCGTCCAGCCGATTGCCACATCCACGAACGCCATGATAGCAGGTGGAATTCGTCAGTATAAAACAGTATGGAACTATATGGCGATTTAATCGTTATTTTAAGCATTCCGTGACGTTCCGCATTCCAATTCATACCGGGTTGTTGCGCGGTAATTCCGTCCTGACGCGATTGTGCGACCGGATGTTCAGGTCGGGGAAGGCCGAAAATGAGGAGGTAAATCGAGCAATCCAATAGATTTTTGATATCCGAAAAGAGAGACGATTACACCGGCAGATAATATATTCGAATGAGAGTTGGAAAGCAGTCTTTCGTAAGATTCACGCTCTCCCGGAATGTGGCTGCGGCTGGTAGAGCGCGGTGAGGAAGGAACATGAAGGAAATTCCGATCAATAAGCGATTCGCTCTCGGATGGTACAACGAGGGAGTGACCCACCTCAATATACGTGAATATGAAGAAGCCATGGGTTTTTTTGAAAAAGCACTCGCGATCATCCCGGATCACCCGGACTTTCTCATCGGTAAAGGAGAGGTCCTCTTTGCCATTGGTAACTATGCAGAAGCGTACCGGATATTTGCGAAAGTGCTTGAAAAGGAGCCCGAAAACGTCCGGGCTCTCCTCCGTGCCGGTACGGCGCTCATGCAACTGAACCGCTATGCTGAAGCGGTGGCACTTTTCGAACAGGGAATTGCGGTGAATGATTATAATGGTGAGCTCTGGCTCGGAAAGGGGATCGCGCAATTCCACCTGAATCTCCGCGAGGAAGCGACAGCGTCGCTCCGGAAAGCGGGAAGGTACAAACCGAATCAACCAGCGATCTGGTACTATCTTTCAAAGATCGAGACTTCCGATGAAGCTGCAGTCAATCACCTTCTGCGAGGCTACCGACTCGATGCGACAAACCTCGATATTCTCCTGGACCTCATTGAGCGGCTTTTAAAACTGCAGCGAAATTCTGAAGCGTTCGAACTTTGTAAAAAAGCCTCAGTCATCAATCCTGAAAATCCCCGCCTGCGCCTCCTCACTGACCGGTGTGGCATGGGGTAATATCCCCCTGTTCTCCTGCATCCCGGCTGAGCATGGCGATGAGCGATCCCCGGGGGACGCCAATGCTTTCTGCGATAGTGTCGCATTTTACCGCCATGAGATAGGCGATGGGACGGTTCACGGAAATTTCGGTGAGGGATTCATAATTTGCCATTCCTTTCGCGATGATGAGCGTGGAGTGATCCATCGCCGCGGCCACCGGCCCCGGAAGAGGTGAGACCGGGATGCCGATGCTTCCGGAACCGGTTGTCAGGATACAATCCACAATAGTGTCCAGACCAAGGGCAACGGCATCGCGGATCGTCGCATCGTTCAGGATTGGCGCTCCTTTTACAACGAGAGTTACGTGACTTCCGGTGCGTTTGAGATGTTCGATGAATAACCGGTCAAAAACAATCTCACCACAGTTATCGGTGAAATACACGATCCGCCCTGCCAGGGATTCCATCGTCCGGGTATCGTCGATAGTGAGCCCCTGTGCAAAGAGATCACGGAAATACCGGGGAAAGTCCTGCGCGACCTGGTGGCCCTGGACGCCATAATCAAATGCGTTTCCGATGACGCTTGCAAGAACATGATCGGAAAATGTAGTGATCTCACGATATACGATTTTCCGGGTTTCCCGGGCGGCAGTCGTATTTTCGATCTTAACCGTGTGGTACGGGTCCTCATTTCCAAGAAGGGTATACGCAAGGTGATGGACCTGGGTCGCAATAACGGGTGCAGCAAGTTCCGGTACGCGGGATAGTTCTGCAAGCATGTCGGCGCACGCCGCACGTATGGCCTCTGCCTTCATTCTGCGGGCGCCGGCCAATCTGCATTCCAGTTCGACGCGTGAAAGCAGGCATCCGTGACACCGTGAAGCGAGTTTCATGGAGGATCGAGGATGAAAAGAATTGCATGGGGCCACCGCGATTTGAACGCGGGTCAGAAGACCCCCAGTCTCCTAGGATGCCCAGGCTACCCTATGGCCCCCTATTCTAAGTGTCCGGGCTGCTTATTTAGCTTGTTCTGAAAAAAGGTTAGATTTTTAATTTCTTGAATTCTTCAACGTTTCTGGTCAGTTCTTCGAGCTCATTATCGGTTACCTTCATCCTGCTCTGCATCTGGTCATATTCTCCCAGCAGCTGGCGAATGCGGACCAGCATGACGTACATGACGAAGAGAAGGACAATAATGACGATGCCGAATACGATCAGTAAATAACTTTCCCATCCTGGCATTACCGGCTCCCCCTGAAAAGTGCACGCGCAAATCTGTCGATAAATCCGTCTTTCGATTCCTCTGCTTTCTCCTGATATGCATACCCTGCAAGGTCGGCCGCGATTCGTTTGATTGCTTTTGAAGCGTCCGATGAGGGGTACCTGATAACGATGGGCGATTTGTACGCAGCTGCCCGGCGGATGTTGGGATCTTCGGGTATCGTTCCGATAATCTTCACACCGAGCACCTTTTCCATTTTCTGGGCGACGAATTCTGTTTTATCAACGCCGGCGCGATTGAGAATTGCCCCATAGGTATGCCCGCCTACCACTTCGGTGAGGATCTTCGTCTTCAGGGCATCGACAAGAGAAGAAAGCTCCGGGTTCACCACGAGAATCACATCATCTGCTATCGCGAGCGGTATTACACCGTCCCTGCTGATACCGGCGGGAGCATCGATCAGGAGGTAATCGCACCGCCCGACAAGATCGCGCATCACATCCCGCAGTCGTTCGGGATTGGATTGCTGGAATCCCTGCAGCGATATGCCACTGGGCACAACCTTGACGCCGCCTGGACCTTCATAGATCGCATCTTTGATATTCGCTTTCCCGGCAAGGACTTCGTGCAGGGTTGTCTGAACGTCTTCCAGCCCCAGCACAAGCCCGAGATTCGCCATGCCGATATCGGCATCCATGATTATTGTTTCCTTGCCGAACTGGGCCAGCATGGTGCCGAGGTTCACGGTCACCGTCGTCTTCCCTGTGCCTCCTTTACCGGAAGCGATTGTAAAAACCCGGACCATTGCGCACCTGTATAAGAGTGTATCGTAATTAAATTTATTTAATACTTATTAAAGTATCGTAATTGAAAACGCTAAAGCCACCAGTCTAATACATTTTTTACGTCATCTTCTATTTCTTTCGAGCGGGATTCTGGAATTTTCTGCTGGGCGCGGATAATCCCTACGAGTTCCTGCCCCGGCCGTTTTATGCCAAAGACGCGGACTCCCTCTTCACCCGTTGAACCTTTGGTGACATAGATATGGGAATAGGTCGCTGCATCTGCCTGGGTGTCTCCCCCATACCCGGTAACAACGAGGCCGTCACGCGTCGCAACCGTGATCCCGTCCAGTCCATACTTTTCCAGAACTGCACGGATACTTTCGTTGAGGTCGCGTGTGTGAATAACATCGCGATCAGAGACTGTTCCCATGCCCTGCTCACTCTTGCGCACGGGCGGGACAGCAGCAGATGCAGGTGCTGAAACCGGACGACCGGCACTCATCACCGGCGGGAGAACCGTTCCACTCACTTTCATTCGATGATAGATCTTGGCAAGATAGATGGCAATGACACACCCGACAAAAACTGCAAGGGCGATCAAAAGTACCACAATCTGCAGGAGCATTATGCCAAATGTCACATTATCCATGAAAATCACCGACGTTATTTTCCACTTTTCCCTTCCATAAGGTGTCCGAGGTCCAGCCGCTGCACCGTGGATTTACAGGTTTTTCGGATCTTTTCGGTCATACTTTCGAGATCCATCCGTTCCAGTGAGGCGAAATCCCTTTTCACGACCCCGTTGAAATCTGATTCCTTGATATCATCAAGCCAGTCATTTTCCCTGCATTCCCGGTCTGGTGATCGGGAGCTCTTTTCCGGTACGGTCCGGACTGGTTTTGCCGGTTGAGGTAGCATATCCGCGACGACCGGTGCTGGCACAACGGCCTTTCCGAAGGTAACGCTTGATCGCTTTGAATCCTGGATGATATACTGTTTGTTGAACTCTTCCGCAAGGTTGAGCTGGACCGGGTTCAGATCCGAGAGCTCGACGGTAAGACTGTGCTGCATGAAAGCCCGGATTTCGTTCAATGCATCATCTCCGCGAAACACCTGGTGTTCGGCGAGCATGACCCGGCCTTTATTCAGGACAAGGATGGAAGTTCCCTTTCCCCAGGACAGAGTACAGGAGCCGCTGAACTGGAGAGTCTCCAGTTCCTGCAGCAGGTCCGAGACATTTTGTTCTTTTTTTATTGAGCGAAATGTCCCCCGCGGGAGTTGCATTATAACAAATAAAATGTTTCCAAATCTTATAATTTTATTGGTATGATGTTTATGGAAAGTAGAAAATTTTATAATATGGATTTACAAAATGTGCATTGGCTCCGTTAGCCCGTCTCAGAAATAGTACATACAAATGTGTGGCAAATCCATTCCACCGGAACAACAAAAACGCACCCGCTCAGGTATCATTTGAACCTAATTCATACCCATTATCACCCAAATGAGCAGCAATTTTGGTCTTGGGCGATTTAAATGTCACAGAAAAAAATAAATAAGTTTATATAGTTAAAATATAGTTAAAGTGTGTACTGGAGAAAATCAGGAATGGCTGCACGGAAGACCCCCCAGGAACTTTCTGGGATCATTGATGAAGTCCGATCTATTCAGGGCGTTTCAGTATGTGCCTTCATCTCAAAAACTGGTACACCGCTGGCGAGTTATTTCCCGGGAAACGAATCGGGCAACGCTTTGCTCTCCCTGGTAGGGGTGATGTGTGCAACCGTGATTTCCTCCGCTGAAGGTGTGGCAAGCATCGTCGATGTTGCGTCTCCCCACCTCATCATCGCCCGTTCCACGGACGCAACAATCGTCATCACCAGTGCAGGAGATGCCGCGTACCTTATTGCTATCCTTAAGGATGAAAATGAGGAAGGGATCGCAACAGAAAGAATTCATGCCATTGCAGAAAGAATCGGGAGCGTGATTTAGATGTACACCATACTCGTCGTTGACGACAGCCCATTCATTGTAGACGTCTTTGTGACTATGCTCGAGCGCGGCGGTTATCGTGCCATCGCATCCTACAGCGGCCAGGAGGCACTCGATATCCTGAAGGATGTCACACCAGACCTCATCCTCCTCGACATCATGATGGAGCCCATGGACGGCTGGGAGACGCTTGAACATATCAAGAACACCGCGGAAACCAAGGAAATTCCGGTACTGATGCTCACGGCAAAGCAGCTCACGCCGGATGAGGCACAGGAGTACGGCTCATATATCGAGGATTACGTCCTTAAGCCAATCACCCACCGGGAGCTGTACGATACCATCGAGCATGTTCTGAACCGGAAAAATACCATCAAGCTCGATATCGAAGCGGCGAAGAAAGCAGGTTTTGACCAGAAACTCGTGGAAGAGTACGGTCGCCTTTCCAAGAATGTCGACGTGAACAAGCGACTGCTCAAGATACTGGAAACCACCTATGACCTCCATGATTCCAAGATAAAAGTGAGTGAAAAGATATCCCACGCCATCAAGAACATGGCGTCTGCCATCAAAGGACAGGAAGACCGTCTGGATTCAATACGAAATGATCTGGGACGCGTTCTGGAAGAGAAATAAAATCGCTTCTCCTATTCTTTCCTTCTCTCCGGTTCTTCCTCTTCTTTTCCGATGTAAATGATGGCGATCGTCAGGGTCGCGATAACCGCAACGGTCGAGAGAATATCAAGGGGATCCACGGGCTCCACACCGAATACCAGGACGCGCCGGATCATCGCGGTAAGTCCGGCAATAAGGAGGGGACGAACCGGAATCCTGCTGGTACGGAAATAAATGGTAACGGTTTCCAGGAGTTCGAGAATAATAATCGTGACCAGCAGCGCGTGCAGTACGCTGATGATCCCACCCGTAATCCCGGTTCCGGCGAGAATGGCCAGCATCTCGGAAAAGACCTGCACAAAAGATATCAACGCGAGTGCTGCGAGGACAAATGCGATTACCACGTAGATGACCATCGTTGCTGCGGTGATGGTGGAAATAACCAGTCCAAACCGGTTCTCTTTTTTCTCCACGTCACATCTCCCTTTAATTGTTCCCGCAGCAGGTCCGGGTAAGGACCAGATTGCAAACTAACTATATATCGAAAGAAACTTTATATACTTTTCCCGCACTGTATTAATGCCAAATCGAAATTGGGCGGAGGGCCCGTAGCTCAGCCAGGTAGAGCGTCTGGCTTTTAACCAGATGGCCGGGGGTTCAAATCCCCCCGGGCCCGCTGCCGCGCCAGAACTATGGTTTTTTGCGCCGGTGATGAATTGGAACATAACTCCTTCGTGAGGGGATGAAGATGGGCACCCCATTAAACGTACTTGAACATGTGATGGTTCCGGAACATCATATCATGAGTGAGGAGGAGATCAAGCAACTTTTCTCCACCTACAAAATCACTACCGAGCAGCTTCCTAAGATGTACCACGATGATCCCACGGCAAAAATGATCAAGGCAAAGTCAGGGGATATTATTCGTATCATTCGCATCAGTCAGACGGCGGGAAGGGCAGAATCCTACCGTCATGTGATTAAGAGATCAAAAAAGTAAGCGTGGGGCTGATTTCTCTGTTGGACCGAAGTGTATTGTCTAGGGCATATTTTTCTCGCGGGCATGTTGCCCGCCACCAGCTGGATTCCTTCAACTATTTTCTCCAGCATAATCTCCAGAAGGTTGTTGATGAACAGTGGAAAATCGAAACAGACATTGAAAGCCGGGGGAAGAGCAATGAACCTGTCTGGGTTGAACTGAAATCGATCCGGGTGAAGAAACCGGTCGTGCGGGAAGCGGACGGATCCCAGGGGGATCTCTTCCCCAGTGAGGCACGCCTTCGCAACCTGACGTATGCGGCACCGATCGAGCTGGATATGGTCCTCGTGCAGGGAGGGGACGAGCAGGAACCGGTGCAGGCAACGATCGGGCAACTCCCGATCATGGTCGGTTCAGTCGCATGCAACCTGTACGGGCTGTCTGATGCCGAACGGGTCGAACGGGGCGAGGATCCGCTGGACCCGGGTGGCTATTTCATCATTAACGGAACGGAACGGGTCCTCATGACGCTCGAGGATCTCGCGTCAAACAAGATCATGACCGAGTATACCGAGCGGTACAATGAACGGATCTATGTTGCCAAGGTATTTTCCCAGTACAGGGGGTACCGTGCACTGGTCGTTGTTGAAAGAAACCGCAAGAACCTCCTGGAGGTCTCATTTCCGTCGGTAGCCGGGCATTTGCGCTTCGTAGATCTGATGCGGGCGCTGGGGCTGATGAGCGATCATGACGTGGTAAACGCAGTCTCCACCGATGAGGAAATCCTTACCTTCATGATGCAGAATCTTGAGGAAAGCGAGTGCGACTCCGTGGAATGCGGGATCATGTATGTCGGTAAGAAGCTCGCACCAAACCAGACCCGGGATTACCAGAAAAAACGGGCAGAATTTGTCCTCGACAACTACCTGCTGCCGCATCTCAACTACCTGATGCCGCCGAACCTCAAGGAAGGAGACGAAGGCTATCGTACGGTGGTGGAAGGAGTGCGCCTTGCCAAGGCCCATTTCCTGGGCAGGATGGCAGAGGCGTGTTTCGATCTCGTGCTCAACAAACGCCGCATCGATGACAAGGATCACTATTCCAACAAGCGCCTGAAGCTTGCCGGAGACCTGATGGAGGATCTCTTCCGTATCTCCCTGAACCGGCTGACCCGTGATATAAAGTACCAGCTGGAGCGTGCAAGCATGCGTCACCGCGAGCTATCCATAGGTACCGCAGTGCGTGCAGACGTGCTCACCGAACGCCTTCTGCATCCGCTCGCGACCGGTAACTGGGTCGGAGGCAGGACCGGTGTATCCCAGCTCCTGGACCGGATCGACCACATGAGCGTGCTTTCACATCTGCGCAGGGTAATCTCTCCCCTGTCCCGGTCCCAGCCCCATTTCGAGGCACGCGATCTGCACCCTACCCAGTGGGGGAGGATCTGTCCTTCCGAAACGCCAGAAGGTCCGAACTGTGGCCTGGTGAAGAACTTTGCCCAGATGGTGGAGATTAGCAAGGGTGTTGAGGATGAAGAAGACGTGAAGAGAGTCCTCTACGGCCTGGGTGTAGAAGAATTGCGGGGGGAATCGTAACATGAAGAAATCACGGGTTTTCGTCGACGGTGCTCTCATAGGCCTTGTCGAAGACCCCCGCGCCCTGATCGCTAACATCCGCGGAATGCGTCGTCGTGGAGAAGTTTCCCGGGAGATCAATGTCTCGTTCAAGGAATACAACGGGGATGTGGTTATCCATACCGACCGCGGCAGGGCGCGAAGGCCGCTGATCGTATGCGTGAACGGGAAACCCCGGCTTACCAACGACGACCTTGCCACGCTCGATGGGAAAAAGGACGGATTTTCCGATATTGTGAAGCAGGGTTTGATCGAGTTCATCGATGCAGAAGAGGAGGAGGACCTCCTGATCGCGATTGACGAAGACGACGTTACTCCTGACCACACACATCTCGAAATCGATCCATCGCTAATCCTGGGCATTGCTGCGGCGCATGTTCCGTTCCCCGAGCACAACGCAAGCCCGCGGGTAACCATGGGGGCAGGGATGGTAAAGCAGGCCCTTGGTTTTGGGGCTGCCAACATGAAGCTGCGTCCCGACACACGTGGGCACCTTCTCCATTACGTCCAGAAACCAATGGTGCATACCCAGACTTCAGAGGTAATCGGATCCGATGACCGTCCTGCCGGGCAGAACTTCGTGGTCGCGATCCTGAGCTATGAAGGGTATAACATCGAAGATGCCCTCATCTTCAACAAAGCCTCCATCGACCGCGGGATCGGCCGTTCCCACTTCTTCCGTACCTATGAGGGTGAGGAACGACGGTATCCCGGCGGTCAGGTGGATAAGATCCAGGTGCCCGATGAAGAGGTTACCGGGGCACATGGTGCAGAGTTTTACAAACACCTTGACGACGATGGTGTGATCAACCCGGAGACGGTGGTTGTCGAGAAGGACGTGCTGATCGGCAAAACCTCACCGCCCCGGTTCCTGGAGGAGCCAACGAGCGAATTGATCGCGGTCGAAAAACGCCGGGACACATCGGTGACGATGCGATCCAACGAACACGGGATCGTCGACACCGTGATCATTACCGAAGGCGAGAACAGTTCCCGCCTGGTGAAAGTCAGGACACGGGACCTCCGGGTCCCTGAAGTCGGGGACAAGTTTGCCTCCCGGCACGGCCAGAAGGGGGTCATCGGCCTCATCGCGCCGCAGGAAAATATGCCATTCACCGAACAGGGTATCTCGCCGGATCTCGTCATTAACCCGCACGCGATCCCCAGCCGGATGACCATCGGGCATATGCTGGAGACGCTCGGCGGCAAGGTGGGAGCACTGGAAGGACGCAGAATCAACGGCACCGCCTTCTCTGGCGAAATTGAGACCGAGTTGCGTTCCTCCCTCAAGAACCTCGGCTTTTCCCATACCGGCCGGGAAGTGATGTATGATGGCATCACCGGCAAACGGTTCGACGCCGATGTATATGTCGGCGTGATCTATTACCAGAAACTCTACCACATGGTGTCAAGCAAAATGCATGCCCGTTCCCGCGGGCCGGTCCAGGTCCTCACCCGTCAACCTACCGAAGGACGTGCACGGGAAGGTGGCCTGCGTTTCGGTGAAATGGAGCGTGATGTGATGATCGGGCACGGTGCGGCAATGGCACTCAAGGAGCGACTCCTGGACGAATCTGACAAGGTCGTCCAGTATGTCTGCGCCCACTGCGGGATGATTGCGATGCTCGACCGCAAACGCAACGTCACCCGATGCCTTGGATGCGGAGGGGAGACCGAGATCTATCCCGTAGAAATGAGCTACGCGTTCAAGCTGCTCCTGGATGAGATGAAGAGTATGGGTATTGCCCCAAGGCTGAAACTGCAGGATATGGTGTAAAGCATGCCGAGTCCCAAACGAATCGGAAAAATTGAATTTGGCCTGTTATCTCCCAAGGAGATCAGGAAAATGAGTGTCCGGAAGATCATCTGGGCCGACACCTATGATGAGGACGGATACCCGTACCCGCAGGGCCTCATGGACCTGAACCTCGGTGTGATTGATCCCGGTCTGCGCTGCAAGACCTGCGACCAGAAGGCAAGCGACTGTCCCGGTCATTTCGGGCATATCGAACTTGCCAAACCCGTGATTCATGTCGGGTATACCCGCATGATCCGCAAACTCCTCCGCGTGACCTGCCGATCCTGCAGCAGGCTCCTCATGGGTCCGGAGGAGATCGAGAAGGTCATTGGCACCGAGGAAGAAGGTACCGAGGTTGTATCTGAGAAGGATATCAAGAAGGAGCAGGTATGCCCCCACTGCGGTGTCCAGCAGCTGAAGATCAACTTCGAGAAACCGACGACGTTCTCCGAGATCTGGGTCGAAGACGGACATAAGATGGAGCACAAGCTCACTCCTGCAGACATCCGCGCCCGGCTCGAAAAGATCCCGGACGACGACCTCAAGCACCTCGGAATCAATCCCGAAGTTGCACGGCCGGAGTGGACCATCCTTACGGTCCTGCCCGTACCCCCGGTGACCATGCGCCCGTCCATTATCCTGGAAAATGGGCAGCGATCGGAAGATGACCTCACCCACAAGCTCGTGGACATCATCCGCATCAACCAGCGGTTCAAGGAGAACCAGGATGCCGGTGCCCCGCAGCTGATCATTGAAGATCTGTGGGAACTCCTGCAGTACCATGTCACGACTTATCTCGACAATGAAGTCGCAGGATGCCCCCCGGCGCGGCACCGCAGCGGCAGGCCGCTGAAGACACTGTCCCAGCGTCTGAAAGGAAAGGATGGCCGTTTCCGCGGGTCACTTTCGGGAAAGCGGGTGAATTTTTCCGCACGTACCGTCATCTCCCCCGATCCCTATATCAGTGTCAGTGAAGTGGGAGTGCCCCTCGCGGTGGCAAATGAGATGACCCTCCCGATACGGGTAACCCAGTTCAACATTGAGGAAGCACGCCAGTTCATCCTGAACAGTCCTGACCGGAATACCACCGGTGGGCCCTGCGGGGCGAACTATGCCATACGCCCGGACAACCGGCGCATCCGCCTGTCGGGTGCGAACCTGGAGACCGTCGCGCCGATGATCGAGCCGGGATGGACCGTGGAGCGGCAGCTGCGCAACGGGGATATTGTCCTTTTTAACCGGCAGCCCTCCCTGCACCGTATGTCCATTATGGCGCACCGCATCCGTGTGATGGACGGGAAGACCTTCCGGCTGAACCCGGCCGTGTGTCCCCCGTACAACGCGGACTTTGACGGGGATGAAATGAACCTCCACGTCCCCCAGACCGAGGAAGCCCAGGCAGAAGCGCGGATCCTTCTCTCGGTGCAGGAAAATATCCTCTCTCCCCGTTTCGGCGGGCCGATTATCGGAGGAATCCACGACCACGTTTCCGGTATCTTCATGCTGACGAACGGCGTGAAATGGTTCAGCCGGTCGCAGGTTCTGTACATCCTGAGCCATGGCAACCCCGACCATCTTCCGGAACCAGGCAAGGTTGAGAATGACGTCCCCTTATGGACCAGCAAGCAGGTCTTCTCCCTCATCCTGCCCGTTGAGCTGAACATGGTATTCCGTGCGAGTTCATGCCTGAACTGCGACTCATGCAAGAAAGAGGGATGCGAGCGGGACGCCTATGTCAAGATCGAGGATGGTATCCTGAAATGCGGTACCATCGATAAGAAGGCGATAGGGGCATTTGACGGACAGATCGTGCACCGCATCATCCGGCAGTACGGGATGAAGCGTGCGAGCGATTTCATCGACGACCTTACACGTCTTGCCATCCGCGGCATCATGTTGTTCGGCTTCTCGTTCGGGATCGATGATGAGGACCTTTCCCGCACGGAATACGGCCAGATCCGGGAAGTGCTCGATACCGCCGCCATGGATGTCGAACGGCGGATCCGCATCTTCCGGGAAGGACAGCTCGAACCGATGCCCGGCAGGACCCTGGAAGAGACCCTCGAGATGCAGATCATGCAGGTGCTTGGCAAGGCCCGTGACCGTACTGGTGAGATTGCCGGCCGGCACCTCGGCCTGAACAACAGTGCCGTCGTTATGGCGGTATCCGGTGCCCGCGGATCGATGCTGAACCTGACCCAGATGGCAGGGTGCATCGGGCAGCAGTCGGTGCGTGGGGAGCGGATTATGCGTGGGTACGATGACCGCACGCTCCCGCATTTCCGGAAGGGAGATCTTGGGTCAGAAGCCCACGGGTTTATCAAGAACAGCTACAAATCGGGGTTGTCTCCGACGGAATTTTTCTTCCACGCTATCGGAGGGCGCGAAGGGCTGGTAGATACCGCTGTGCGTACGAGCCAGAGCGGGTACCTGCAGCGGCGCATGATCAATGCCCTGCAGGACCTCAAAGTAGCATATGACGGGACGGTCCGCACCACCGGGGGAAGGATCATCCAGTTCCGGTACGGGGAAGACGGCACCGATCCTTCCAAGAGCAGCTACGGTAACCCGGTCGACGTTAAAGGGATCGTCGAGAGTGTCCTGAAGGAGGAATGCTGATGGAAGCGGCAATGGAGGAACAGATCAATGCTGCCACGCTTCCGGAGAAGACAAAAGAGCAGATGCGCAAATATCTATCGGGAAAATCCGTAACACAGGAGGATTTTGAGCAGATCCTCACGGCGGTCCTGCGCGAATACCGGAACACCCGGGTAGAGGCATGCGAGGCGGTGGGCGTTGTCGCTGCCCAGTCAATCGGGGAGCCGGGAACTCAGATGACGATGCGTACTTTCCACTACGCAGGAGTAGCAGAAATCAACGTTACCCTCGGTCTTCCGCGGCTGATCGAGATCATGGATGCCCGCAAGGAGCCTTCGACCCCGACCATGACTATTTACCTGCAGCCGGAATGGGCACGGGACCGGGACAAGGCACGGGAGGTCAGCTGGCAGATTGAAGCTGCTCCCCTCCATGAATTCGGGGACATCACCATCGACATGGAAAAGATGCAGGTGGCGGTCCAGCTGAATGTCGCGGTGTGCGAGAAGCGTAAAATCCCCCCGGTGGCTATCATGGATCTCGCACCCCGCAAGATCCGGGAACGGCGGCATTTCCGGGATTTTGACAGCGATTTCGACGAGGAAAAGGCATTTATCCTCTTCATCCCGAAAAACCGGGAGAGCTACCAGAACCTCTTCCAGCTCGCCGAACACGTGCGCAACGTGATCGTGCAGGGAATCGATGACATCGAACGGGTGGTCGTCCGCAAGGAAGGGGAAGAATATATCCTCTACACCGAAGGTTCGAACCTGAAAGATGCGTTTGAGGTTCAGGGAGTCGATACCTCAAGAACCCGTTCCAACAATATCAGCGAGATCGCAGAGGTGCTCGGGATCGAGGCGGCGCGCAATGCGATCATCCAAGAAGCACTCTCCACGCTCGGAGAACAGGGTATCCTTGTCGATGTCCGTCATATCATGCTCGTCGCAGATATGATGTGCATGGACGGGGAAGTAAAGCAGATCGGACGACATGGCATTGCCGGGGAAAAGGAAAGCGTCCTGTCCCGCGCAGCGTTCGAAGTGACGGTGAATCACCTCCTGGACGCAGCGGTGGCAAACGAGGTTGACGAACTGAACGGGGTGACCGAAAACATCATTGTCGGCCAGCCCATCCAGCTCGGAACCGGTGATGTTAAATTAATTGCAAAACCTATCATGTAGGTGGATCTCAATGGATTTCAATACCTCCTTACGAAGAGCAATCAAGACGGGAAAAGTCATTCTCGGCAGTAACAACACCGTAACAAGCATCAGCGGGGGAAGGGCACAGCTCGTTGTCGTCGCAAAAAATGCCCCCGTGGATCTGAAGAAGTTTTTTACGACGGAAAACGCGAACAAACTCTACACCTTTGATGGTTCCAGTGCCCAGCTGGGAATGGCATGCGGGAAACCGTTCATGGTGAGCGCACTTGCCGTTGAAGAACCGGGAGAATCCGACATCCTGGACCTCGTGAAGGTGTGAAATGGGAGAGATCGTTCTCGATGAAGAATGCATGGGACTCATCTCCCAGTTCGAACAGCTCACCGGAGCCGGAAGCCGGGACTGTATCATCGATACGCGGAACGAACGGGTTATTCTCGTCATCAACCCCGGGGATATGGGCAGGGCGATCGGGAAGAAAGGAGCCTCCATCAAGAAAGCGGCAGAAACACTGGGGCGCAAGATCGAAGTCGTCGAGTATTCACCGGATCCGTCCCAGTTCCTCCGTAACTGTTTCCTGCCCGCGCAGATCACGTCCGTCGAATTTGAAGCGGAAGATGGTGAGACCATCGCCAAGGTTGGCGTGCGGGAGGAGGACAAGGGCCTTGCGATAGGCAAGGAAGGAAAGAATATTATCAAGGCAAAACGCCTGGCCCAGCGGCAGCACAATATCGCCGATGTGCGGCTGGCGTAACGTTTTTTTTCATTGGATCGATTTTTCTCCCGGTCTCACACATTTCCGGTCTCAGAGTTCTCAGGGTAAAATCGTCGAAACAGAGGTCAGGGAAGATATGCCCCGAACCACCGCTTGACACACTGCTGAGCCGCTTCGTATCCACCGTCCATAAAAACGGCCCCGATGAGCGCTTCAACCGTTTCTGCAAGGACGTATGGTTCCTTTCCGGCCAGGTGTTTTTCTTCCCCTTTTCCGAGCCGCAGGTATTCGCCGATCTGCAGGGATTCACCGACCCGGGCAAGGTTTTCTTCCCGTTCGAGCTGCTTTTTCACCTGGGTCAGTTCATCCCGGGTGCGGCAGTACCCTCCCCGGATGAGGAGATCGATCAGTACCGTCTTGAGAACGGCATCCCCGAGAGTCCGGAAAATCTCCTGGTCATCGCATGGAATCTGCTTCTGGCGCTGTTCGAGTGCATGGGCCTTGCGGGTAAAAGCCCTCTCCAGTGTCGATTTATCAAAGAACACGTATCCCAGATTTTCTTCTATGTCCACGCAGTTCGCTCCTTCCGGAAAACTGCCGTGGATGACAGATAAACCTGTCGGGATCTCTCATCCCCCTCTTCTCGTCCTCAGGATGTTTTTATCCTGCGGCGTTGATTAACGAGTACCAGGTGCCGGGGAAACCGAGGTCTGATTGCCAATGGAACCACTGTTGCAGATCGATGCGAGTATTACCGCGTTGAAGAATGAAGGGGATGTAGGAGGCCTGATCACCATTTTCCGGGCGAACAGCATGATCGAGCGGACGCGGGCGAGAAGAGCACTCGTTGAACTGGGGAGGCCCGCCGTCCGGCCGCTCATCGCAGCCCTCAAGGACGGGGACCGGTATGTACGGATCGAGGCAGCGATCGCACTCGGTCAGCTCCGCGACAGTCGGGCGATCCGCCCTCTTATCGACGCTCTTCGGGATGAGCACGGGTACGTCCGCTGGTGGGCTGCGGATGCACTCCGTGAGATGCGTGATCCCCGTGCAATCCAGCCCCTTATTGATCTCCTCCGCGACGAAAGCAGGGAGGTGCGGTTCTGGGCGGTAGCAGCACTAAAATCCATCGGCGAACCGGTTGTCCTGGAACTGATAGCCGCCCTTTCCAGCGGAAATGAGCGGCTCCGCGCCGAAGCGGCACATGCGCTTGGCGAACTACAGGATCCCCGTGCAGCCCCCCACCTCATGCGAGTTCTTAAGGATCCGGATTCCTCGGTCCGGGCAGCTGCCGCGTACGGTCTGCGTTCTGTCGGGCCGGCAGCGCTGAAACCGCTTATCGGGTTGCTGCGGGATGAAAGCCCGCAGGTGCGTGCTGCCGCAGTACTCGCACTTGCGGAAATCCGCGATGTGACCGCACTCGATCCACTCATCCAGTCTCTGAAGGACACCTCGGCTGAGGTGCGTGCGGCAGCAGCAATCGGACTTGGAGAACTGAAGGTGACCCGGGCTGTCGAACCCCTTATTGAGACACTGGGTGATGAGGACCTGTATGTCCGGGCACATACTGCCCTTTCCCTCGGTATGATCGGTGAGGACGCGGTGGACCGCCTGATCAAAGCACTCGCCGACCCGAATGAATATCTGCGGGGGGGAGCAGCGACTGCTCTCGGAAGAATTCGGCAGAAGACTGCGATTCGTCCGCTCATGGAGGCGCTGAAAGATACTAGCGCCTATGTACGATCGGAAGCTGCCATCGCATTGCGCTATGCGGGGCCAGTCGCGACGGACCGGCTCATTGAAACACTTGCTGACGTTGAAAGCGATGTGCGGGCGGGAGCCGCGATCGCGCTGCGTGATATCCGGGATCCCCGCGCGGTCGACGCTCTGGTCCGCGCCCTGAGAGATGAAAGCGAGGACGTCCGCGCCGAGGCGGGAAGTGCCCTGGGTGCGCTCCGCGACCCGCGATCTGCCGGACCACTGATACTTGCGCTCAAGAACGGCACCGATGATGTCCGGTGCTGGGCTGCCATGGCACTGGGAGAGATTGGGGATCGGCAAGCGGTCGATGGTCTCATGGATGCCCTTGCAGATGCCCATGAAGAGGTGCGTGACGCAGCGGCCGATGCCCTGGGGCACCTGAAGGATTCCCGGGCGCTGCGGCCTCTTATCGCCAGTCTCGGAGATGAGAGTGAATGCGTGCGGGAAGCTGCTGCCGCTGCACTCGGGGAGCTGGGCCAGATTGAGGCCCTCCCGTCCCTGGAAAAGGCCCTCGCAGATCCTTCCGGGAGCGTCCAGTACGCGGCAATGACCGCATTTGAAGCGATCAAAATCCGGGCACAGAAACGGTAGCCGGAGAGCGTGATGCACAAAATGGACCGGCTTCAGACCGGGGGAAAAAAGTGGTTGTCCACCGGGATCTTGGCACCGGTTGGCACGGACAGATGCGAGGAAAATGGATGTTTCCCATGAGCGTGGTGGCGAGTGGCTGACCTTGTTGTGATCGTAGCCTTCGGGATCACCGTTCTCCTTGAATTCCTCTTTCCGCTTGCATTCGCCGCATGGATGATAAAAAAATACCGGCTATCCTGGCGGGTGTTCGGCTTCGGGGCGTTGTTTTTTTTCCTCATCCAGATTCCCCACACCCCGCTGGTGCTCGTTATCCAGGGACCCCTGTACACGACCCTGACCGCAGTCTTTGTGGATCCTACCGTCACCCTCGCAATATTCTCTATTGTCCTTGGGCTTCTTGCAGGAATCTTTGAAGAAACCGGCCGTTATCTGGTCTTTACCCGCTTTTTCCCGCGAAATGACATATCATATTCACGGAAGAATGGTGTTCTTTTTGGCGCAGGATGGGGCGGTATCGAGTCCATGATCATCGGCTCCCTTGTACTCCTGACAATGGTTTCCTACATTTTTGCAGTCCCTCTCACGGACGAAGCGATCCAGCAGATCAACCAGAGCATCGGTGGTACACTCACCGCAGAGCAGATCACCCAGCTCAAAGCACAGAATGAAGCACTTTTGGGGCTTACGCCATTGGACCCCTTCATCGGGCTTGTTGAGCGCCTGATGACCTTTCCCATACACATCGCATTCTCCCTTCTTGTCCTTGCATCAGTTGTCCAGAACCGTCCTCTGCTGCTCCTGCTCGCAATCCTGTGGCATACAATCCTCGATGCTCTTGCAGTTTTCCTCGCCCAAACAGCAGGGATAATCGCCGCAGAGGGCGCTGTTGCTGCGATGCTGGTCGTTGGTCTTGTATACATATGGCTGAGCATGCGGGGTCCGGATTTTTATAAACCGGCGGCATGACTATCGATGACAATAGGAGCTACAGTATGGATGTCGTGCAGAGACTCAAGGCTTTCCTAGACCTGACGCGGGCACACTTCCTCATTGTCTGGCCCATCCTCGGCTGTTCAGGACTGTTCCTGGCATTTGAAAATTATGGCGGGTTCGATGTCCTGCTCGTCGGGAAAGTAATCGCGATTGCGGTCTTCGGTTTTGAGGCAGGGCTCGTCCTGAACGATTACATTGATCGGACCATCGACAAACGGGATGTCGAAACTGCCCTGACCCGGTACTGGCGTCCGTTCGGGTCCCGTCCGCTCGCGCAGGGGCTTATCAGCCCCCGGGCCGCACTTCTGGTCTTTCTTCTCTGCGCTGGTATCGCAATCGTCCTGATTCTCACGCTTGAGCCCCCGCATTCATGGTATATGCTGGGCTTACTGGCATACAGTTATACCGTCGAAGCCTTTTACCAGATTAAGAAGCGCAGACAGCGGCTTCCCATCGCACAGATCGTGGGGAGGACCGACCTTGCCCTGTTTCCGGTCGCTGGGTATCTCAGTTACGGTTTTCCGGATATGACGGCCCTGCTCTATTTCGTCTTTCTCTATCCATGGGCCATCGCTCACCTGGGTGTCAACGACCTTGCCGACGTGCGGAACGATCGTGCCCGTTCCCTGGCAACCATTCCGATACTATACGGCATGTGGGGAGGTCTTGCCTGGGTGGGATTCTTTTCTATACTGCATCTCGTGGTTGCAACCTTCTTTTTCTGGGGGATGGGACCGGTTCCGAAAATTGCGGCTGGACTTGCCGGGCTCTGCATTCTCGGTGCAAATGGGGTCATGTTCCGGGATCGCTCTCCCGAATCCGCCCTGCGTGCCCTCCCGCTCTTTCATGTCTCCCTTCTGCTCTACGCGGCTGGAATCCTTGGTGGCTACTGGTTGTGAAAGCAGGTGATGGATCCGGAAAGATCCAGCCACCTGTGAGCCCGCATCAATGCCGTGGTCATACCCGGCAGGATGCGTCGTCTACCCTGCGGCAGCTCTTTCGTCCATAGATCAGGTAGATCACGAGACCAATAACCAGCCAGATAACAAACCGCAGGTGGGTGAGCGTCGGCAGGGACAAAATAAGAATGGAACAGGATCCGATGCAGAGAAGGGGAACGAGAGGGACAAAAGGACAGCGGAAAGGGCGGGCGATACCGGGCTGGGATCGCCGGAGGACAATCACTCCCGCAGAAACGATGATAAACGCTGCAAGCGTCCCGATGTTCACCAGCTCAGCAACCGACTGGAGCGGGAGGAACCCGGCGATAAGAGCAGTGACACCCCCGATGAGAAGCGTCACCTTCGCCGGGGTGTGGTACACCGGATGAACCGATCCAAAAAACGGGGGAAGCAAACCGTCCCGGGCCATTGCGAAAAAAATCCGTGACTGCCCGAAAAGCAGTACGAGAAGGACCGACGTGATTCCGCAGATCGCTCCCACCGAGACGAGTGCACCACCCCAGGCTATTCCGTTATAGATAAGGGCGAAAGCAACGGGAGCGGTGGTGGTTCCCAGCAGCGTGTAGGGAACCATTCCGGTCAGTACCGCAGAAACCAGGATATACAACAGTGTGCAGACGATGAGGGAACCGACGATACCTTTGGGGAGGTTTACCTGGGGGTCCCGAACTTCTTCTGCCGCTGTTGAGACTGCGTCAAAACCGATATAGGCAAAAAACACGATCGCGGCACCGGTCACCACACCGGTCCAGCCATATGGCATAAACGGGATCCAGTTCGCCCCTGAGATGTGGGAGAATCCAAGAAAAAGAAAGAGAACGATTACTGCCAGTTTTACGAGCACAATGACGGTATTCACTCTCGCACTCTGCTGAACACCAACGATCAGGAGGAGGCTGATCCCAAGGATGACGAGGATCGCCGGAAGGTTGATGAACCCTCCCCCGGTACCGGGCGGGTTTGTGAACATATCGGGTAGAAGAATCCCTCCGGACTGCAGCAGACCCACCATGTAACCAGACCATCCGATCGCAACCGCCGCTACAGAAACTGCATACTCAAGAATTAGATCCCACCCGATAATCCATGCCCAGATTTCACCCAGGGAGGCATAGCTGTAGGTGTATGCCGATCCCGCAATGGGAACCATGGATGCGAATTCTGCATAGGCAAGCGCTGCAAAGGCACATACGGCCCCGGAAATGACGAACGACAGTATGAGGGCCGGCCCCGAATATTGTGCTGCTGCGATACCGGTGATGACAAAAATACCGGTACCGATGATCGCTCCGATACCGAGGAGCGTTAGCTCTGCCGGCCCAAGGACTCTGCGCAGGGAGGGTCCGTTCCTTGTCCCGTCCATGAGCTCTTGAATGCTCTTTTTCCGGATAATCTGCCGGAAGAGTACGGATACATCCATCGCAGAAACGGATCTTTCTCTGTCGTATGATTTACACTCAGCGGAATGCATCCTGCGGGGAGAGAATAACACCGTACTACTTATCCGCAGAAACGGCGGTCATCCCACAAGGTTGGCAATCAGCGGTTCGTGCCGGAGATCAGTACGTTCCGGGCGCCTTCAACCCATTTACGGACCGTCCGGTAATGTCCTTCGCAGAGAAAATTGTTACCAGAAGCATCTTCCCAGGCAATTGGTTCTGTGCACCCGATGAACATACATTTTCCCTTTCGCGGAACAATAATCCGGCGGTAATGCTGGATATCCGGAACAATCGCTCTCCCGGCATACTGCAGCATCAGGAGACGCACCTGAGCAAGAACATCGGTGGTCATACAATTATCACGATGAGGCAGGATGCTCGCCTTCTTAAAAAAGGTTTCCTGCACCAGTGCCAGTGCTCTTCCTATCCTGCGGGCGTTGGATGAGCATGGCCTTTTTTTGTACTGCAGGACGGGCAAAAGGTTATCTTCCACCAACGGCACAGGAAGAACAGGTGTCAGCTGTGCAGGAACACAGGAATCTGCCCCGGGCTACCTTCGCAGCCGGGTGTTTCTGGGGAGTGGAAGCTGCATTCCGCGATGTAAAAGGTGTAACCGATACCATGGTCGGGTATACCGGAGGTACAATGAAGAATCCTGCGTATGAGGATGTGTGTACCGGAAAAACCGGTCATGCCGAAGCGGTGCAGGTCGTGTACGATCCGGATGTCGTTACCTACGAACAACTCCTGGATGTGTTCTGGGAGATCCATGATCCCACACAGAAAAACCGGCAGGGACCGGATTTCGGAACCCAGTACCGCTCTGCGATATTCTTCCATTCGCCGGAACAGGAAAAAGCAGCACGGGCATCCCGGGACCGGCTGCAACGAACCGGGAAATACACCATGACCATCGTCACGGAAATCGTTCCTGCGAAGGAGTTCTACCGGGCGGAAGAGTATCACCAGCGGTATCTGGAGAAACACGGACGCGCCAGCTGCCATAGCCGATAGAACCCCAGAGGTGTGGAATGACAGAAGATAACACGTCATTCCCTGTTTTGTATCAGGAGAGGAGTGGAGTTCGTGTCTTTTTTTCATTATATACGAATATGATACACGTTCCACCAGGTGCGGAAATTATGGGAGTGTTCCCCGTAAACGCTCCCACGCCGAGAGCAGGCCAAAACAACCGGTGAGCATCATGTCCCCGAATGGGGCCGCCTGGTAGGCCCCGGGAAGGAGAGCCTTGCGGTTCGGTCCGGTTACTGCGATCCAGTCTGCGTGAAGTGATTTGTGCAAGGCGGCACCATGCCCTCCTTCATCAAAGATTTCCTGTCCCGTGAGGGTTCCGTCGCAGAGTTTTCGGATCAATGCACGAAGATGTTTGCTCTCGAGGGCCGCGGTGTGGTGTTCAAAAATCCCGTATATTTCTTCTCCTTTTACCGAGACGCAAAGCGTATGCCCGTTACCGGCATTCACGAGAACGATGCCGCTTTCCTTATGTTCCTGGACGACGGGGTCGCAGAGCGCTCCGAGGATGGCTGCGGGACCGGTGTCGATGACGAGAGCACCCGGTGCCTGGGCCCGGACGGCATGCATCCGGCTCATTTCGGGAAGCGGCGGATCATGCAGAAGTGCGGAGATCTGCCAGTCTCCCTGAACGAGGCCAGCTTCCATAATTTCGAACCGGAAGACGCGGTTACTTTTTTCCGGGGAAAATCCGTGGTCCTGCACCGCGAA
>JAJRCL010000102.1 GCA_028679035.1 Methanomicrobiales archaeon
AAACTCCCGTGATGATCCCGTGAAGGGGGTGATCTCATCGGCGAAGGTGGCAATGAAACGGTCCACGTCCCGGAACTCATTTTCATAGGCAAAAACGTCGTAGATCCGGTCGATTCCCTCCTTGAACAAGGCAGCGTCATCTGTTATGTGGTGGCCGAGATAGTGCCGGACCCCGAGATGCTCGCACGCGTCGTGGAACACGTTTGCCCCGGTCGAAACAATCACATCCACATACCGGCGTTCGATAAGGGTGATCAGGCATTGCTGCATGCCGGCAGGGATCATCGCACCGGACAGACCCATGAGGATGGTGCAGTCCGGGTCCCGGATCATCCGGGACCAGACTTCCACCGTCTCGCCCAGCTTCCGTCCCTGGAAGCCGGTGAGACTCATCTCCCTGAGAAGGTCGGCGACATTGTTGGTCGGCCGTACCGGGTTGCGCTGCTGCATGGTATCCCGGATACATATGCTCTCTCGGGTAAATAAGGATTGAGGGCAAGTACATTCGGTATTTGAAAAAAGGGAAAAAAATTGGGGAGTTACTGATTACTCCGGAGGCTTCAGCGTGAAATACGCGATAAGAATGCCGGCGATCGCAAGAATTGCGACCGGCATAAAGACCGCGGTGTAGCTGCCCAGTATATCCCGCAATCTTCCGGCAAGGAGGTTTCCCAGTATCGCTCCGACCCCATAGGCGGTGAAGACGAGACCGTAGTTCGGCCCGTAGTGTTTGGTCCCGCAGAATGACGCAGTGCATGCCGGGGCGATTGCGAGCCACCCGCCGAGGCAGAGCCAGAGTGCGGCAAACCCGATGACATACACTGCCGTCAACCCGGTTCCTGCTCCGAGGGCAAGAATGCCTGCTGCAAGGAAGATGATCAAAAAGCTGAGCATCGCGGTCCGCTGCGGTCCGCTACGGTCGACAAAGTGCCCGAAGATCGGTCTCCCGATCCCGTTGAAGATCGCAAAGATGCCCGTAAAGGATGCGGCGGTCGCTGCACTCAGTAAAAAGACCTCCTGCCCCACCGAACTGCTGATCCCGATCGCCATAAGCCCGGCGAGAGTTCCGATCACATAGCAGATCCAGAGCCCCCAGAAGCTCCGCGTCCGGACCATTTCGTTGCGGGAAAGATCCTGCGCTTTTACGATCCCTGCACGACCGGGTTCCCAACCTTTCGGTTTCCAGCCATCCGGGGGGAACCGGAGTGGGAGGGCAAGCAGCACGATCAGGACCAGGAAAATCCCGCCGAAGTACCCGAACGTCGTCAGAGGACCGAACACCTGGATCCACTGCCGTGCCAGTGGTGCGGTGATCAGGGGAGACAGTCCGAATCCCAGGACTGTCGCACCGACCGCAAGCCCGCGCCGGTCCGGGAACCACCGCCCCGCGACGCCGATGGGGCAATTGTACACGATACCAACACCTGCTCCCCCGATAATCCCGTAGGTGATCGAAAGCATCCCCATGCTGGTTGCCATGCTCCCCAGGATCCAGCCGATTCCGATGATGATCCCGCCGATAATGGTGAGGAGGCGTGGCCCGTAACGGTCGAGCGGACGACCTGCGAACGGCATTACCACGGCAAATGTTGCAAGAAATATGATGAAGGGAAGCAGGCTTTCGGTCGCACCGACGTGGAACAACTGTTCCAGCGGCTTGGCAAAGACGCTCCATGCATAGATGCTCCCACAGCACAGGTTGATGACAAGCCCAAGGATAACAAAGACCCATCTCCCCGTGCGTGCATCCATGCCGAACACTCTCTGGCTTTCCGAACTTTCCGGCATGCTGCTCAATCCCCGAAGGTTTGTTTCGTGTTTCTTCGTGTGCTTTCCATACGCATCCTCAGATCTTACATAATTAATCATTAACATTATGGCACATGAATCTGGCGGTCGGTTCTGGAGGATCGGCGATACTTGCATAATATCAGAAATCAGATAGTACCGGTAACAATCGCGACGATCAGCGTCCTGTGATGAGTTTATGCAACTGCACTCCTGCCGGAAGTCCTACACAAAAGATACTCATCGTGCTTTCTCACCGGAGGAAACGCTCGTGCGGATTTCCGGTAAATTACCGCTTGCCGGGATCACCCGCGTCGCCGATATTACGAACCTGGACCGGGTGGGCATCCCGGTGTTCTCCAGTATCCGCCCTTCGGCAGAGGATGGGGCGATCTCGGTCTACGCCGGGAAGGGGGCGACCCCGGCTGAGGCCCGGATATCGGCGATGATGGAGGGGATCGAGCGGTATTCTGCCGAGGCAAAAGACCATGCACTCCTCGTCGGCTGCTTCGGGGAGCTCTCAGGTTCCCACAACGCAGTGAACCCCCGGGACCTGATCCTCCCCCGTGGGGTGGATCCCGATGCGCGAATCCCCTGGGTGGAGGGATTCGATATTATCCGCAACGAGACGGTGCTTGTCCCGGCACACGCGGTATTCCATCCGCTGCATCCACGTTTCGGACGGCTTTTCCGCACGAATACGAACGGCCTTGCTTCGGGAAATGTTCTGGAAGAGGCAATCTTCCATGGGCTCGCTGAAGTGGTGGAACGGGATGCCTGGTCTCTGGTGGAGGCGACACGGGATACCGGACCTTTGGTGCGCAATGTGACCGATCCACTTGCTGCCATGTTGCTGGAGAAGTTTTCTGCAGCGGGTGTGGAGGTCCTCCTCCGTGACATTACCAGCGATATCGGGATTCCGACGTTTGCAGCGGCATCCGACGATCTGCGCCTGCATGATCCTGCGCTGCTCACGATAGGGATGGGGACACACACCAGTGCCCGGGTCGCTGTGCTGCGTGCTCTTACCGAGGTTGCACAGAGCCGCCTTACCCAGATCCACGGTGCCCGGGAGGATGCTACCGTGGCTGATTTCCGGAAATCGATCGGGTACGAGCGGGCAAAGCGCATCAACCGGCACTGGTTTTCGGAGAGCGATACGATCGATTTTGCGACCATTTCCTCATTGGAGAGCGGGGACTTTCTCGAGGATATCGCGTATGTTACCGGACGGCTCCGGCAGCATGGACTCACCCGGGTCATCGTCACGGATCTTACCTGTGCGGAGATCGGGGTGCCGGTTGTCCGGGTCATCGTCCCCGGCCTTGAAGTCTATGCAATGGACCAGGATCGAATAGGGGAGCGGTGCAAACGTGCCACGACGGGCGGTCGTGTTTCTCGGGCCGAGTCTCAGCTGGGCTGAAGCACAGGCCGTGGTCGCCGCCGAGTACCGTCCTCCGGCAAAACGGGGGGACGTGCTCGCCGCTGCCGATGAGGGTGCAGAGGTTATCGCCCTTATCGACGGGGTATTTTTCCAGGATTGTTCGGTCGGTCACCGGGAGATCCTTGCCGTGCTGAACCGCGGGGTTACGGTCGTTGGGGCATCCAGCATGGGGGCCCTGCGGGCGGCAGAACTGGATAGTTTCGGCATGATAGGTGTCGGAGAGATTTACCGCCGGTACAGGAGTGGGGAAATAGAGGCCGACGATGAAGTAGCGCTGACCTTCGATCCCCTCTACTATCGTCCCCTCTCAGAGCCGCTTATCACGATCCGGGTGAATATCGCCCGGGCAGTCACAGAGGGGGCTCTTTCGGATGAAGAAGCGGAAACGATCATCACCCTTGCCCGCGAACTCTATTTTCCGGGCAGGACCTGGGAAAATATCGTCGCAGCCGCCGGGGATCGCCTCGGATCCGGAGTGGCATCACGGCTGCAGGTTTTCCTTGCGAAAGGGTGTACTGATCCCAAGAGAGAAGATGCGATTCTGGCCCTCATCCGGGTCCGGGACCTGATCCAGAAAGAGAGTGCCGATCGGTCTGCATAACCGGTTTTCATATATCGCAAATCCAGATACTATGATACATTCAGAGAGGGAAAGGCAGACACACCACTACCTCACCAATTTATCGAATTAACCGGAGACACGCATGACAGGGACAACGCAGTCGGTTGTAACGCTTGAGGATCTTGTAGATTCGCTCATCACGCGTGAAGTCGGAGCGGTCGTGACGTTCACCGGCGTGGTACGGGACGACGACATCGAACTCATGGAGCTGGAATCCTTCCGTGAGGTCGCCGATGCGGAGCTCACGGCAATCCGCAATGAGGCGATTGTTCAGTTCGGCCTAGTGCGGGCAGAGGTTCTGCACCGCCTCGGCAGGCTTGCGGTGGGCGAAAAGATCGTCGTGGTCGCCTGTTCGGCTGGGCACCGGGAACAGGCATTCGCGGGGTGCCGGTATATTATTGAGGAACTGAAAAAACGGGCACCGATCTGGAAGAAAGAGTTCCGAAAGACCGGCGAATCATGGGTGAAAGGGGAAGGGATGGGGAGGTAACCGTCCCGGGCCTCTTTTACCGAATTCTTCTTTTCGAATCTGTCCAAATACCCAGAACCGTTACCCGGTTTTTCTGCGCACTCCCTCGAAAAACACCGGCCAGAACGGATCCTGGGATGGCGGGGCAATCGCAACGGTCGATCCATCTCTCCTGCGGATTTTTTTCGTGGCCGGATCTGCGAGGACCGTGCCGATCACGGTCGCTTCAATTTTTTCTGTATCGAGGGCTGCGAGGATGTCTGCGGAAGACTCCTTTGACGCGGTAATCAGCAGCGATCCCTCCGCAATCGCCGCGAGGGGATCGATGCGGAAGGTCTCGCACACGGCACGGATTTCCTCCGGATAGATCATCGCCGCCTCATCCACGTCCATTCCCACGCCGCTTGCCTGCGCGATCTCAAAGAGGCCGCCCAGCACTCCTCCCTCGGTCGCATCGTGCATGGCGGTGACGCCGCCCGCAGCCATCGCGGTCATTGCATCCTTTACCACGGTCATCTGCCGGGTGAGCGATTGTGCCCGGCGCACCAGTCCTGACGGGTATGTATCCCGCAGCTCCTGTTCCCGCAGTACGGCAAGGATTCCTGCAGCTTCGACCGCCGGACCCTTGGTAAGGATGATGTCGTTACCGGCCCGGGCACCGGCCGGCGTGACGTACGCGTCGCGGGGTGCGATCGCAAAGACGGTTACTCCACCGATGGTCGGTGCCGCAAAACCGGGGTAAAAACCGGTATGTCCACCGACGATAGCGATCCCCAGTTCTTCGGCGGCACGGTGGATCGAAGCCGTGATCACGTCGAAGTCGCCTTCCGGTGTTCCGGGCGGGAGGAGCAGGGAATAGGTCATATAACGCGGACGCACTCCCATGACCGCGACGTCGCTTGCCCCGATGTGCACGGTATACCACCCGAACATTTCGAGCGGCTGCCCCGGTACAGCAAAGATGGGGTCCTCGGCGATGACAAGGACCTGCCCGTCGCCAATATCGATGACCCCGGCATCGATGCCGGGAGCCGGCGGGACGAGTACGCTCGGATCCTTCTTCCCCATACGGGTTGCCAGGAAACGCGCAAAGGTCTCCCCGCTGATCTTACCGATATGCAC
>JAJRCL010000103.1 GCA_028679035.1 Methanomicrobiales archaeon
TCTGCAGCGATCCTGCGGAATGCACGGGAAGATTCTGATGTCGGGTATTTGATCACAACCGGGGTCTTGTATGCTGCAGCTCTGCGCACGTTCGCGTCTTCCGGGATCATATCAATGACCCGCACGCCGAGCACATCCTCAACACTGTGGCGGCGGAGTTCCGTATTTTCCATGCCGGAGCGGTTGAGAATCGCACCATATACACGTCCGCCGACCATTTCCGTAAGGATCTTGGTCTTCAGCGCATCGGCCATGGAGGAGAGTTCGGGATTGACCACCAGGATCACTTCATCGGCGATGGCGAGGGCCACGACCCCGTCCTTGCTGATCCCGGCCGGTGCGTCGATGAGGAGAAATTCGCATCTCCCGACGAGATCCCGCATGACATACCTAATTCTTTCCGGGTTTGAGTTCTGGAAACCCTGGAGCGAGATACCGCTCGGGACGACCTTGACCCCGTTCGGGCCTTCGTAGATGGCATCTTCTACTTTTGCCTTACCCGCAAGTACTTCATGAAGGGTAACCGGAGCGCCTTCCAGACCAAGGATGAGCCCCATATTTGCCATCCCGATATCTGCATCCAGAATATACGTCTCCTTTCCCAGCTGGGCAAGTGAGGTTCCGAGGTTGACGGTTACGGTTGTCTTTCCCGTTCCCCCCTTGCCCGAAGCGATTGTATATGCTCTAAACATGCAACATCTTCCCATGAATGGTTATGATGGTCATAATTAAAGATTTTCTCAATTCACCTACATATCAATTGCAGTCACGCTCTTCAGCACTTGTCTTTCTCCGGACTACCAATTGGTTTCTTCTGATTCGCCGGTTCCTTGGATTCGACGATCAGATGCTCCAGATCCAGTTCCTTGAGAAGGGACGCAGCGTCAAACTGGAAACTCTCTTTTAATCCCTTGATGGAATCAAGGGAAATCCGGTCCCCGACAGTTTCACCGGCGGCATTGCGCACCGGGGACCCATGTTCCCCGCTCCGGACCGTTTTCTCCGGGTGGGTTTCTGCCCGTTCATCCATCTGCTGGACGGTCTTGATCTGCACGACTTTCCCAGGCTGCCCCCGGGAGGAAACCGGTTTTATAATGGTCGTGGAGAATGCCGTGCCCGGTTGTTTTTTCGCTGCATTTTCCTCCCCGAGCCGGCAATTTTCATTAAACCGCACACTGACGGTGACCTGCGACGGGGAGAGTGCGTAGAGAATGGCACGTATTTCCCGGTCGCCCAGCGCCCTGAGCTCATTGTACGCTTCTCTCCCTTTTGCCCGGGGCGTTTCCGCCAGCACACAAATCCCGTCGGAAAAGATCAGGGAGCGGGTGACGGTATCCAGTGTCACTTCGCAGTGACCGGTGAATCGTTCCGTGCGGATCTCCTCGAGGAGATCCCGGAGCACTCTCCCATTTTTTGTGGAATGTATCGTGGTCGGTGGGATTCGCATCAGTTCACCCCGGATTGCAGGGCCCGGAGGGCAACCCTGATGAGTCCGAGATTTGCCTCAGACTCGGCGAGCAGGCACAGATATAGATCTCCACAGGGGGCGATGATGAACTTTCCCCCGGTGGTCTCCAGAATAACCTGTTCCAGTCCTCCGGTCCTGATATCATCGGCAATCCTTTTTCCGGCCCGCAGAAGATCCTCCGCGACAGCAGCGATCTGCTCGAAGTCGGCCTTCCCCTTCGCGTACACTGAGAACCCTTCAGAAAATGCTGCCACAGCAAGCACACCGGGCAGCTTCTGAATTTTTTCCAGTCTGCGTTCATCCAGGGGTACCGGACTTGGAGCGGGAGCGACCTGCAGGAGGAGATTTTCCTTCTGCGAGATCGCGAGGGCCTGACCGAATTCATTCTCGGTATAGACACGGAGCCGCAGCTCTTGCGGTGATCCTGGATCTGCCGTAAGGTGGTCAAGTGCCGGTTTTCCTGACAGGGCCTGTGCACCATCCCAGTAATAGGCGGCGATCTGGACCCCACGGTCCATGAGGATAAACCCTTCCACACTCGTGCCCTTCAGCTCCATGACCCCGCGACTGTTCGCAAGGAGAGGAGCCGCACTGGTGAGCGTTGTCCTTATGGTCCCTATGACCGATCCTTCCGGCAGATTCATGATCAGAGAGCAGCGATGAGGCGTTCCCGGTTCTTCTTCAGCTCATACCGTATCCGTCCGATATTAACATCGGTGTCGGCGATGATCGCGATCAGTTCGTCGGCGGAAAGCGGGGAGAGAAGAATCGGGCCCCGGTCCAGCTCCACAAGCATCTGCCGGAGTTCGCCCTTTCCCAGTTCGTTCCCCATCGCTTCCGATGTACCCATGCCGGTCGATGCCATTGCACCCAGGGCATCGGTGTCCACTTTTCCATTCACTGCACTCTCGATGACGAAGCCATCCCTCCCGACAACGACGGCTGCGGAGACTCCGTCCAGTTTCAGGAATTCTCCCAGTAGCTGTTTTAACATGTTCTTTCCTCTTCTGTTCTTTCAGATGTTACGACGACGTTTGTCACGTTGTCCTGCACGAGTTCGATGCGCAGGGGCATCGCGCCGATCGCGTGGGTCGCACAGGAAATGCAGGGATCGTAGGCGCGGATGACCATCTCGATGCGGTTCGCGGCACCTTCGGTCAGCTTGCCGCCCACCACCACACGCCGGGCGACGTCTTCCACGGCCCGGTCGATGGCATGGTTATTCTGGCAGGTGGCGACGATCAGGTTACATTTCTCGATAAACCCGTCTTTGTTCACGGTATAGTCATGGATGAGCGTTCCCCGCGGGGCTTCGACAATGCCGACTCCCCGCTGGTTTTTCACGTCTGCAACCGGAACCCGTATATCCTTTCCCGTGACCGCGGGATCGGCAAGGATCGCCTGGGTCCGTTCGCAGACAGCAAGGAATTCGACATAACGAGCCAGGTTATAGGCAAGGCTCGACTGCACGCGGTTCCCGAACTTCTTCCGGTATTCCGCCAGTGCTGCATCCGCCGCCGGAGTGCCCATGGTCTGTACCAGGTTCAGGCGTGCAAGAGGTCCCACACGGTAATTCTGACCTCCTTTCAGCCTGCAGAATTTGAGGTACGACCATTTTTCTGAATATTCCTCGACGAAATTCAGGTAATCTGGACCGCCGAAACTGCCGATCCTGGCCCCGTCTTTGGCGATCATTTCGACCGCTCCCTCGTACGGGGAGAAGACTCCGTTGCGGGTGATCCCCATGAATCCGCTTTCCACGGCTCCGAACGCGGGGTCGGTGAGATCCATGATCTTCCGGGCAATTTCCCAGCCATCTGTAGCGATTCCCATCGCTCCTTGTGCCATGTCCCGCAACGTTGCAGCGCTTGCTGCATCCAGCTGACGGGACATCCCTCCCGGCACGGCATTGGATGGATGGATCGCCTTACCACCGACCGCTTCCGTTATCCGCTGGCCGACTTTGCGCACCTCAATTGCCTTCTTCGCGATCTCCGGAGATTTCTTTGCAATGCCAAGCACGTTGCGTTCTTCTGCCGGAGCGTCGTGGCCGATCAGAAAGTCCGGGGCGGCGAGCATGAAAAAGTGCAGGGCATGGGAGTGCATGTACTGGCCGCAGAGGAGCAGTTCGCGCAGGAGTTGCCCGGTCGGTGGGAGCGTGGCGCCAAAGA
>JAJRCL010000104.1 GCA_028679035.1 Methanomicrobiales archaeon
AGGGACATTTGGATCAGCTCTATGCCGCCAACGTGCAGGGAACCGATAATCTCCTCTGCGCACTCAGGCGTTATGCACCGGAAGCGCGGATCCTCGTGGTAAGTTCTTCAGCTGTCTACGGGTATGCAGGGGAACAGCCAATAACGGAAGATACCCCGCGGAACCCGGTAACGTCCTATGGGGAAAGCAAGGCCGCACAGGAAGACTGTGCCCTGTTACACCGGCTCAACGGGATGCACATCCGTATCGCCCGACCCTTCAACCTCGCCGGTCCCGGGCAGTCCCCGGCGTTTGTGTGCGGCAGCATCGTGCATCAGGTGTGTGCGATCCGCAAAAAGCATCAACAATCCATTCAGCTGCGGGACCGTACGTCCCGCCGGGATTTCGTTGATGTGCGTGATGCAGTTCGGGCGTACTGGGCACTCCTTACGTCTCCCCTGCACAACAAATCCGACGAGGAAAGTGTCTTTAATATCGGTTCAGAAAAGGCGGTCTCCATCGGACAACTGATCACCCTTGCCGAGGAGGTCACCGGCATGCGGATCCCGACCGAAATCATCCCGGGATCCGATAATCCGCGGGTTCCGGTGCAGGTCAGCGACTGCAGCAGGATACGCTGCAAGACGGAATGGCAGGCGGAAATTCCGTTATCCCGGACGCTGGAGGATATGCTGCGGACGGAATGTGAGGAATCAATTTTCTCTTAATCGAGGATTCTTCCCACTGGCACGAACAAAACGACAGTTCCCATCTTCTTGAATGGGAGATGATGCGACGAGGCATCTCTACCCGGATCCCCCCTTCTTAAATATCTGCTACTACCTCATGCTAATTGAGAGAGCGAATCCTAAATCACGCCCATCTCTGCAAGCCGGCGGGGAAGGTACTCTTTCGTAACGAAGTCAAGACCGCGGGCCGCGAACGCCTGCTGTTCAGATTTCAGCTTCAGATCGAGCTGCAGGTTGATCTGCTGTTTCCAGTATTCAGATCCGAACCGTGGATCGGTGAGTTCCGATCGGAGGGCATCGACGTCTTTGTCAGTGAGCTTGTCGGATGGCAGGTTATAGTCCCGTATATCGCTCGGCTGCACACCGACAAACTGGGCTCTTGGCGTGGCGAGCAGCTCGGACATGTGCGCGCTCTTGATGGCGCCGTAGGCAACGCTTGCGAAGATCCGGTACGACCAGGGGTCCCCATCCGTGAACACGACAACAGGGAGGCTGAACTGTTCATTGATGCGGTGCAGCAGGCGTCGGGTGGAACGTGCCGGTTGCCCTTTCAGATGGACCAGGACCGCCCGGTGATCTTCGTCAAAGCCATTTTCAGCAAGACGGGCATACATTCCACCCGTTTCGATCGCGATCACGAACTTTGCATCATGGTCGAGGAGTTCCACGGTTTCCACGTTATTGGGAATCGAGTACCCCGCCTCTCCTACGTCGTCCTGGCAGTGCAGCGTCCGCTCTCCACGCCGGGTCGATTCCTTCAGCCGGATCGGGCCATAAATGCTGGCGCCGTCCTCTTCAGGACGCAGGTGGAAGGCTTCCCGCTGCATGTCGGTGAGGATTTCCAGGTCCTCCACCAGATAATTGCTCTCGTCCTGCGTTTCGAATTTCGCCCGTTTCCACCCTTCCGTGATGTAATACAATTCTCTCAGGGTCGACGAACGATCCTCCTTCAGCTGCTGCTTGATAAACGCGATAACATAGGCCATTTTCAGGAGGTGAATGGCACTTTTCTCGGTACTCGCCGACCGGGTGCTTTCCCGATCCCCGTACTTCCAGACCTCGCTCAAATCGTCGAAGGCAATATTTTCCTTGGTCCGGGTCGGCAAACGGATCGATGGGATCATGCCGTCTCCCATCTGGTCGTACCACGCCTGCGCGATAGCAAGGAGCCGTACTCGCGCCTGGGCATCCAGTTCTTTCTTAAACATCGCCGTCCACCACCACTTTCAGGGATTCCTCGACACCCTGCACATCAAGAGTACCCCCTCCTTTGCCGGGATAGGAGACGCTCCATCCTTCCCCGGGCGGCAGGGTGATCTTCCATATCTTCGTAAACTGGTCCTCCAGTTTATCGGTAAATTCAGGAGGATGATCCGCCTTCTCACCGCTGTCATGGGAAATGTTGTACAGTGAGAGTGCAACGGGTTGTGCAGTATGGTTCCGGATGGTAATCTGCACCAAGCCGTTGGTGGTCCATTTCCGTGCAATGAGGCGGTGCATGATCTTGCCCTCAATCGCTGAGGTATCCACGACGGGTTTTTCCACGATTTCGCTCACCTTGTGTGCGATCTCCGGGATGATGGAACAGATCGCACGATTGCGGTCGTCCTGGTCCTTCTTCTTGTCGCGCTGGTTCAGGAACTGTTTCAGCTCCCTGCCCAGTTCCTTGAGAACGAGGTCAATCTCCTTTTCAATGTCCGGTATGGCCGCAACGGCATCCTTGCTTTCGCTGGTGAAAGGGACGTTTGTCGATGCGATATGGACCAGCACGAGCATCGGGCCTACGGGGAGTGTTTCCTGCCCGACACCGTACTGCTTCCAGTTCACCCCGGCGATCGCATTCGTGATCGCGCAGGCACCCTGCTGGTACATCAGCGGAACACGGTTCGCGAACCGCAGAATGAGCGCCTTCTGGTCAGCGGGAAGTTTCGCACTGTAGCCGATAGCCGCTTCCACCACAAAGGGGTGGCCGCTGTACACTCCGCTCGGCCGGGTCCGGGCGCGAACAAAGTCAAGGGAAAATTTCTCATCCAGTCCTTTTTTGATAAGGTCCTCCCCGATAGGAGACAGACAGACCGTTGTCGGAGGGGGGGGAATCCGCACCGATTGCATCCCGGCGAGAAGTTTTTTCAGTTCCTCGGGCTTGAGGTTCTTTACCAGAAGTTTTGGGGATAATGCTGCGGCAGCACAGATCTCAGCCGCGGACTTCTTTCCCACGCGCGAGAACCCTCCGGTGAGAAAATCCTCCAGCCGGTCCTGACTTGCAGCGACCATGCGGGTGAGCATGCCGAGCTCTATCCCGTGGGGGTGGGGCTGGATCGGTTTGGGGCAGGCTATGGGCTCTTCGATAACCCGTTTGAATACGATTTCCTCGTTGTCGATTTCCACCCGGATCCGGGCGTGGGGATTGACGACCGAGGTGTACGTCAGGTAATCGATGAGTTTTTTCTTTGCTGCGAGGGTGGACCGGAATTCGATCTCGATACTGGTACCGTGGGTGTTGTACCAGTCGATTTCCTCATGTTTGATGATATCCGGTTCATTTTTTTCAATGAGGATCTTCAGCTCGAACCGGTGGGCTTTTTCCCGCTCTCCGGTGCGCGAGACAACGACCGCCGGCATACCACTCGTGAGCTGGGCGTAGAGGACTGCTGCCGAAATCCCGATGCCCTGCTGACCCCGGCTCTGCCGGATCTGGTGAAAACGGGAGCCGTACAGCAGTTTCCCAAAAACATAGGGGATTTGTTCGGGGACGATCCCCGGCCCATTATCCTCCACGGTGATCCGGAACTGCTCTTCAGAGACCTTGCGAACCCGGATAAGGATGTCCGGCAGAACAGATGCCTCTTCACAGGCGTCGAGAGCATTGTCCACCGCTTCCTTAATGGTGGTGATGATCCCCCGGGTCGGTGAATCGAATCCGAGAAGATGCTTGTTTTTCTCGAAAAACTCAGCGACTGAGATCGATCGCTGCTTGCGTGCAAGTTCCTCTGCGAGCGTCAGGGACGTGCCACCTCCACAACCGCATCGGCAAGAGAACAGGTCCTCTGCACCCCGCTCGTGAGGTCCTTGAGAGTAACCATTCCCTCCCGCGCTTCCCGGTCCCCGATAACCACGGCAAATCCGGCGGTACGCGCGACCTGGGCGATCTGTGCACCGACTCCCTTGCCGGTCAATATCACTTCGGCGCGGACACCAGCGTCGCGGAACGCCTGAGCGACGGCGAACACCTTTTTCTTACCCTCGCCGACAGAAACGATCCCGACCGCCCGTCCTTGCGGAAGAAGCACCTCTCCAAGGGAGACCATGACCCGGTCGAACCCGACTGCGAACCCGCATGACGGGACGTCCTCCCCGCCGAAGAGGTGTGCAAGGCGGTATGTGCCTCCTCCGAGGATCTGGTTCTCTGCTCCCAGATTCTCCGCAAACGCTTCGAAAACCATTCCCGTGTAATAATCGAGTCCCCGTGCGATCCCGAAATTGAGGGAATAGCGGCACCCGTTGCTATCAAGGATGTTGCAGGTCTCACGGATCCGTTCTTCTTCGGGAATGGCGCCGGTGATCGCAAATATTTCATCCAGAT
>JAJRCL010000105.1 GCA_028679035.1 Methanomicrobiales archaeon
AAGATGACTTTCATTCCCTTCTTCATGACGCCGGTTTCGATTCTGCCGACCGGCACCGTGCCGATACCGCTGATGGTATAGACATCCTGGATCGGAAGACGGAGCGGAAGATTCGTGGGCTTTTCGGGTTCCTTGAGCGTGTCGAGTGCATCTAGGAGTGTCGGCCCGGTATACCAGGGAGTTTTTTCGCTCTTTTTCGCGATATTCGCACCCTGGAAGGCACTTGCCGGGATAAAGAGCATCCCTTCGGGTTTGTATGCAACAAGCTTCAGGAGATCGGAGACTGCCTTCTTGACTTCCTCGAATTTCTTCTGGTCATAGTTGACCGAGTCCATCTTGTTAATGAGGATGATCAGCTGCGTGATACCGAGCGTCCGTGCGAGGAAAACGTGTTCCTTGGTTTGTTCCTGTACTCCGTCAGCACCGGAAACGACGAGCACCGCTGCGTCTGCCTGCGATGCACCGGTGATCATGTTCTTGACGAAGTCGCGGTGACCCGGGCAGTCGACAATGGTGAAATAGTATTTCGCAGTGTCGAAACGCTTGTGGGCAATATCGATGGTGATACCGCGGTCCCGTTCCTCCTTCAGGTTATCCATAACCCAGGCAAACTCGAAGGAGCCCTTGCCCTTCGCCTCTGCCTCCTTTCTGTACCCCTCAATGACGTGAGCAGGCACAGCTCCCGTCTCGAAAAGAAGCCGACCTACCGTGGTCGACTTTCCGTGATCGATGTGGCCAATAATGGCCAGGTTAAGATGCGGCTTTGCGCTTGCCATACGTGAATCCTCCGCTCAAATGTACAAACCGCTTCGGAGAAACGGCCTTTGATGCGAGTGTAATATATTAGAGACACATCTATATAAAACATTTCGATATCGTCGTTAATATCGCGCAATTTCCTCGTAAAACGCAGCAACCGACATTATCAAGTGCTCTGCCGGTGATTATTCTGCGCGATGAAGACACTGCCCCTGCAGCGGCAGGAAGAAAGCAACCGGGTCACCGTCGATTGTGCCGAGGGTGAGGTATCGGTTTACACCCATTGTGCCTACTGCAAACATTGTGCAGGAGTTGTCGTACGCCGGCGGATGATGCCGTCCCCGGTCCCCCAGGCCCTGCGGGATATCCGCCGGGGTTCTGCTCCGGATGACGTCATGCTCAACGCGGCAATGATGTTCAATACGCTCATCCGCGACGGCAATGCGATCGAGTGCACCGACGATATCAATGAGGGGTTTCGTTCGCTGTACGCTCCCTGATTCCTTGCACGATCTCGTCCCGGAAGGCCGAGAACTGCAGCTCGTCGAGTTGCTCCGAGAGAAGACGCCCTGACCATGCCCTCCGGTATACCCACTGGACGATCCGCTCTACTGCTTCGATAACTTCACTTTCCTGTTCAAATGTTGCAAATTCCCTTCCGATATGCGGGTGTCTCCCTCTTCTTCCTCCGATCGTGATGAGGTAGTGCCGGTGCTCGGGTTTCAGGAGCAGATACGGGCATGAACGGATACAGACCCCGCACTGGACACATTTCTCCGGCGTGAGGACCGAGATCCCGTTTTTTATCGCGATCGCTCTTTCCTTGCAGTATTCAACACAGGTCCCACACCCCGTGCAGAGCCCCGGTGTCCGCACCGGGAGGATCCGTCCCATGATCCCGATTTCGTTGAGCATCGGACTGGTACAGGCATTCGGGCAACCGGAAACAGAGATACGGATCTTGACCGGCATTTCGCGCCCGAACAGCTTCTCATCGATTTTCTTTGCAAGCCCGATGGTGTCGATATTACCGAATTTGCACCGTTCAACCCCGGGGCATGCGACAATGTTGACCACTTCGTCCCGTTCCGAGCCGACCGGTGTGCCGTTTTTTGCAAGGGCTTTTCCCATCCGGGGAAGCTTTGCCGGGTTGACATGCGGGATTTCAATGGTCTGCCGTGCCGTGACATGGAAGAACCCGGGTCCGTACTTTTTTGCGATAACCGCAAGACCACGTGCCTGCTCGACTGTCAGATTTCCGGCAGGGAGACGCACCCGCACTGTGCAGAAGTCGGGATCACGCTCGGTGATTACCCCGCCACGCATGTGAATACCAACGTCCCGCATCATTCCGGATCAATGTCGGAAAAACGGGGTGTTAAAACTATGGGGATAGTATCAACAGAAGCGGGGATTTGGGGGCAAACCTGCATATCACACAAATAAATGTGCATCAAACTCCAGAAAATACGGCACTAACCTTCGAAATGATTGCGAAAAATTAGTATATCTGATAATTCCATTTAGATCATGCTCACCGATCTCCGGGATCTCCTGCTTCATCCGTCGGCGTTTTTTTCCCGGATCGGCTCCGGACAATCGGATCTGATTGTGCCTATCATCATCGTATTCTTTATCGGAGTTGCAGGATTCGTATCGAACATTCTCTACATTTATGCAGAAGGCTCTGTTCCAATGGATGCATCATCCCTCCTCCCCGGCTTGCTCTCCTTAGTCGCCAGATCTTTTACTGACTGGATCCTAGTGTTCGTTATCCTGTATCTCGCTGCCCGAGTACTATCCGGAAGTGGAACGTTGATCAAAACAGTGCAGGTTTCCGGGTATGGAATGCTCCCTCTTGCGATTCTGCCGGTAGCAGGCCTCACCGTCAATCTTGTCTACCTGCCTCTCCGTCAGCAGATCTATTCTTTTGGAAGCGTCCGGTATGCATTTCCTGTGCATTACCCAATCGTGAGTTTTTTTGTTTGGTGCTTGTTCTACTTCTGGAGCTCATACCTTCTGATGATTGGTATCCGCCACTCGCACCAGGTCTCCACCGGGAAAGCGGTTATTGCCGTCTTCGCAGTATTCTTCGTATTCATCGTTATGATGTACGGCAGAGCGTATGGGATACTTTTCTGAAAAAGCGGGGATTCATCTTTCAGGAACTAAGACTCCCGAAATCACTTAATATGTACAATTTGTAGATGACGTTCTAAATCCCAAATACCGTCGCGATTGCATGCCACATATTCCCGAAACCCGTGGCGATTACCGTTCCCATATCCAGTCCGTTGAAGACGAAGAAGAAGTAGATCACCGTTCCCAGGGTGCTTCCGACGTTGGCAAGAGCCGCAACAAGGATCACCCGGAAGAGCGCGTTTTTGCGCAGCTCGGTAAAAGAACCGGCTTCCATGATACCCCGAAAGTCCTTCGTGCTGGGGTTGCGGATCTTCGCCTCTACAATCGCGGAAAACCATCCTGCTGCAAGGAGCGGGTGCAGTGCCGTGAACCAGGAGACGGCAAAGCCCGTAAGTGCCGACAGCGGGTGTCCACCGGCAGCGAGCGTGAAGAGTGCGGTGAGCACTCCATGGATCAGTACCCAGTACAGGACAGCGGTGAT
>JAJRCL010000106.1 GCA_028679035.1 Methanomicrobiales archaeon
CATCCCGGGGTTTCACCGTCGTCCCTTTCCCTTCAGTCCATTGTACCGCAAATTCCCGCACCCGGTACCCGGCCTTCTGCGCCCGTACCAGTACTTCGGTATCCCAGAACCAGTGGGTGGCATGCACCCGGGGGAGAAGGGGAATCAGGCGATCCCGGTTGAATGCCTTGAACCCACACTGGTGGTCGAGCAGCGTGCTGCCCAGTACCATCCGCACGAGAAGATTGTATCCCCGGCTGGTGAACTCACGTCCACCGCTCCGGCGCACACCGCTTCCCTGCATCAGGCGGGAACCTGTTGCGATGTCGAAGCCCCTGCGGATCGAGTCAACCAGCTCGGGGAGGTGTTTCAGATCCGTAGCGAGGTCAACGTCATAGTAACAGACGACGGGAGCCTGTGCTGCCTGGATCGCCCGGGTCAGTGCCCTTCCCCTTCCCTGCCGCTGGTCACTGTGCAGGAGCCGTACCCGGGAATCGGTGACAGCTAACTGTTCCACGAATTCCCTGCTTCCATCGGTACTTCCGTCTTCCGCAACAATCACTTCAAACGAACCGGCAATCTTTTCCAGCACACCGATCGTCTGCGGGATTGCCCGCTCCAGGGCAACGCGATCATTGTACACCGGGAGGATCACACATACTTTGGGACCCGTTTCATTCCCCACGTGCGAGCACCTCCGCTGCCACATCCGATCCGGCTCGCACCGAGCCCTCCATACTGCGTTCGGGATAGTTTGGTCTGCTGAACATTCCCGCAAAATACAAACCGTTTTCCCTATACGCCGGGATATTGTCACGGTATCCGCGGACGTAGACCGGGCCGGCGAGGCATTCGGTGGAGAGATGGGTCCAGTGAATTTCTCCAGGCTGCACGTGGAAACGCTCACGGAAATCAGCAAGCATCCGCCTCTCTACATCCGGCGCAGGACATCCGGTAAAATACGATGCCAGATAGATAATATCCTCCCCGTACCACTGACGCGGGGCAAAGTTGGTGTGGGCGATCACCGCCCCATAGGGAGCGGCTTCTTTCATGTTCACCCAGTACACCCCATCCGTTATCTCCCGTTCCAGGCCGATGGCAAGACAGCATGCCCCCTGGTAGGGAATCACCGGGGCCGGCGGCCCGCCGATTGCCGCGAGCATATGCGGGGGAATCGTGGAAATGACCGCCCCATAGGATTCCCCATTGACCTCCCAGGTACCATTAGTCCTCCGCATCCCGGTGACCGGTGTGCCGGTGCGGATCGATCCTCCGGCAGTCCGAATCTTTTTTTCGAGTGCGTCGATGACTCTCTGGAACCCACCATTCGGATACCCCAGCTTCTCCCCGGCAGCCCCGCGGTGGGATCGGATCGCGATCCGACTGATGAGCCACGCAGCAGAAACATCAGTGCGGGCATCGCCGAATTTGCTGCGCAGGAGCGGCTCGAAGAATTCCCGGTAGACGCGGTCACCGAGACGATCAATGATATATTCCGTAGCAGAGACCTGGTCGAGTGGTGCAAGGTCGATCGATCCAGCCCGCAGGGTCAGCAGGGCGAGACGTGCTTTTTCGACGAGAGACAGGGCGGGGTAACGGAGAATTTCACGTGCGGTCGTCAGCGGAAATACCTTCCCGTTTTCGAAAGACCCTGTGGATCCGTGGAACCAGCGGAGGTCTGCAGACAGCCCCAGCATATCCAGGAGCGAAAAAAATGCTGTATCGTTCGGAAAACAGTGGTGATAAAAGTTTTCCAGCATGTACTCCTGTTTCCGGAAAGAGCCAAGACATCCTCCGAGAACGGGATTGCGTTCCAGAATTTCGATGTCAAATCGGGCAGTCAGGCGTTCTGCAGCAACAAGACCGCATAATCCTCCGCCAATTACGCAAATTCTCATTAATTTTTGCCTCTTCTCCCATGGGAAAGGCCCATCAGAAGAAAGTTTTTGACCATATGGAATAAAACGTTAATAAAGATAAACTATGTACCAGCAGGTCTGCTGGACGGTGTACATCACATGAGAGTATTTTTCATTGGATTTGGTCAGGCTGGCGGAAAAATCGTCGAGATGTTTATTGAGCAGGATCGTAAACTGCCCCGGCAGAGCTTTCGCGGCCTTGCCGTCAATACTGCCCGGACTGACCTTATGGGGATACAGCATATCCCACTCAAGGACCGCATTCTCATCGGGCAGACCGTTGTGAAGGGACATGGCGTTGGAACAGACAACGTCGCCGGCGCCAAGATCACCGCAGACGAGATCGATAGTATCATCAACTCGATAGATACCCGGGGGACCCACGACGTGGATGCTTTTGTTATCGCCGCGGGTCTCGGTGGCGGTACCGGATCCGGGGGGACGCCGGTGCTTGCCCGGCACCTCAAACGGATCTACCGGGAACCGGTGTATGTTCTTGGCATACTTCCGGCACCGGAAGAGGGAAGACTGTATTCGTATAATGCAGCACGGAGTCTCTCCACCCTCGTCCATGAAGCAGACAATACGTTTCTTTTCGACAACAGTGCCTGGAAAAATGAAGGAGAAAGTGTAAAATCCTCGTACCAGCGGATCAATGATGAGGTTGTTCGACGGTTCGGCGTCCTCTTCCGGGCAGGGGAAGTATCGAAGGCGGGTGTCGGGGAGATGGTCGTAGATTCGAGTGAGATCATCAACACCCTCCGGGGAGGCGGAATTTCCTCCGTCGGATATGCTATCACGGAAGTCGTCAACAAACGGGCGAAAAAACGGGGGATCATGGGTGCTCTTTCCGGCTTCAAGCCCCATATCCACAAGAAAGAGAAAGCCGAGGAGGTTCTTCTCGGAGAGGACAAGTCTGCAAAGATCATCGCCCTCGTCCGAAGGGCGATGCTTGGCAGGCTCACCCTCCCGTGCGACTATTCTTCCGCAGAGAGGGCTCTCGTCCTGATCGCCGGTCCGCCGGACGAACTCGACCGGAAAGGTGTTGAAAAGGCGAAGAGCTGGGTGGAAGAAAATATCGCAGGCGTAGAAGTCCGGGGAGGGGATTATCCCGTCGACTCCAATTATGTTGCTGCAGTCGTTATCCTCGCCTCGGTGCGCCAGGCACCCCGTATCAATGAGCTGATGGAGATCGCAAAAGAGACCAAGGAAGATGTTATAAAATCAAAGGATAGGACTTCGAATCTCTTTGATGAAGGCATCGAACCATTATTTGAATGAGGTTATCAATGAAACTGTACTACAAGTGTGTGCTGGGCCTTCTGGTGGCCTTCTGTCTGATCCAGGCTGTATCGGCGGCGTATACCGTAAAAACCATTGACATCAGTCCGAAAGGAGACCCCACGGTTGGAGACCATGTATCTGCAGACCTGGTGATCACGTTCCCGGGCAGCGGGACGATGACCTTCACCGAAACCGATTCCCTCAAATTCTTCACGGATCTGACGGGTGCCAAGTGGTCGTTCGAAATCGTGAACAACGGCATTGCGAATCCGCCGTCAACCACGGGAGGTCCAATCGCTACCATGCTCGGGTATCTCCTCACGTACAAATCGGATACCATCATCCTCCTCAATGTCCACCTGGAAGGAACGACTCCTAATGCATCAAGCACTTCTACGATGACACTTGTAAAAATCCAGGAAATTGATAAGAACGGGGCAATAATCTCAGGCGGAGAATATAAAAAGGAGCTCACCATCAACAATCCGGCGGCCCTGGCGGGAAGGATTACGCAGGCTGAGACAGACCTTTCCGCCCTCCGGGCGAAACTGGACGAAAAAATCCGTTTAGGCGTAGATACCTCTGCTGCAGAGGCAAAGTACCAGGATGCCCGTAATGCCATTAATAATGCAAAAGGTGCGTCCGCAACCCAGGCGCAGACCTACCTGAATAATGCACAGACCTATATGACCGAGTCATCAACCCTGATGGATCGTGCCTGGGCCCAGTCAGAGATTACCAAAGCAGATGACTTGATTAAAAATACAGATTCCCTCATCACCTACTTTACGGTCAACCGGAGCTTGGAAAGTGATTCCCGGGTCAGCGTCATCATAACAAAGCGGGACATTGCCGGCCAGTCCCTCTCCCAGGCAAAGACGTACTTCAA
>JAJRCL010000107.1 GCA_028679035.1 Methanomicrobiales archaeon
CCGACCGGGCAGACCTTGATGCAGAACCCGCAGGGTGAGATGTGCTTCGCCGCGAGCTCTTCAGAGCGGGTGGCACAGGTTCGCGTATCGGTGGTTCCCCCGGGGTAGTCTTCCCCCGGGAGGGCCTGTACCGGGCAGATGCGGGCGCAGCGCATGCAGCGGGTGCAGAGGTTCTCCTCCAGGATCGGGTCGGGCGGAAGCTCGGCTGCCGTAAAGATCGACGCAAAGCGCACCCGGGGCCCGAATTCCGGGGTGAGAAGGACGTTATTTACCCCGAATGTCCCAAGACCGGCCAGGTAGGCGGCATGGCGGTGGGAGAAGAACACGACCGGGTCCTCCCGGATCGCGCTGATGGAGCCATAGCCGTCCCGTGGTACCCAGACCGAAGGAAAGCCCTGTTCGCTCAGCCAGGTTGCGATACGGTAGCCGTAGCCGTCCAGAAGGGTGTTGACGGTACGGTACAGCTCGTGGTACCAGATGGACGGGGCAGTCTCCAGGATCGGCAGAGGGACCGGTAACCCGATCACGATAACGGAGCTCACTTCGGGAAAGATGGCAGCAGGACGGTATGCTTCCGGTACCCACGGCTCGAACGGAGGGTCGTCCCAGCGGGCCGCGGAAGCGAACCCGACGAGGGGGATATCCATCGCCCGGCATTTGCTGCGGATCTGCGACTTCAGCCGGGAGTTCCTGGTTTTATGATCCCGCATCAGAAGTACCCCTTTCCAAAAGCAGGATCAATTCTGGTGCATCCCCATTGCACGCTGACAGGGGGTCCATCGGGAAAATCGGTAACGATTTTCGCTATGGGCATCATTACGACCGGAACGGTCATCGCAGCTTCCCGGAAGGCAAGGCGGAGGCGAGAACCGCAAGTGCCGGCCCAACGATGTACCCCGACCAGGCGATGAGGGCGAGGAGGCCCAGAATGGCGAGGATAATCCGGTGGCGGAAGGTCCAGATTCGTGCATGCAGGAATGCATGGCGCAGGGTGGCAAGCCCCAGGATCACGGAACTCATGATGAATATAAACGTCACCACAACGAGAGGGTCCGGCGGAGCGTGCAGAAGTGCATACGTCATCTGCGTGAAAAGAGTCGCCCCTGTTCCGAGGAAGAGCAGCCCGGCAACGGCCCCAAACCACCCGGGGAGATCCAGGGAGGTGCCAGCCGGCTTACGCGTGAGGATCAAAAGGATACCCACGACAAGGATGATGGCTGCCGGGGCGAGCACGAGGAGCAGGTCCTGTCGTTCCCACTGGTAGACGTTCAGCAGGGCAAGAGGGGACTGTATCCATTCCGCAGGTGTGAAACTTTCCTGATCCCCTATGGCGATGCCATAGTTGCCTCCCCCCTGTACCGGGTCATAAACGGCAAGGTAATAGGTACCGGTTGCCGTTGCATCCCAGGAGATCTCCGCAAGGCCGACAAAGGAACTCGGGGCAAACGCCTCATAGGTGGCATAGGGGGCCCTCACCGGGGACACCGCCATTATACGGGCACCGGGCGGGACCTGCACGTACGCCGGAACAGCCCCCTGGACTGGTATATCCTCCCCCATCAGGGCAATGGCGGGGGAAAAGGCCGCATCTTCACCCGTCGTTGTGGTGAAAAGAGAGATGTGTATCCTCTGCCCTGCATTGATGTCGAAGCGGTAGTACTGTGCTTCATTCCCCTCATGCAGTGTGGCATAAATCGCCCAGGATTTTACCGGGTCAGGAATGATGGTCGCCGACGTGATATTCTCATTCGTGCCGGTATCGAGCGGGGCATGGGCACGAACATCAGGCACGACAACGAAGCACAGCAGAAAGAGGACCAGAAGGAGAACAGTGCTTCTCATGAAGGGTTCTTAGAAAGAGAGATTGATAAATATGGCGGCGAGGGATGGAATCCTAAAAAGGTCCGATGCGGGAAGAATCGAAAAAAGTGAAAAATTGATCGTTACCCCCTTCTCTTTTTCCGTGCCTCAATCTCGGTGAATGCTTCCTGTGCAGCGCTGCGGATTGCAGCGTTCCGGCTTTCCATTGCCTCCCGCAGGTCGTCCTTCGCGACTTCACCGATCTCGATGAGGGCACGCACGATCCGGCGACGGACGTCGGGGTCCCGGTCAGCAAGAGCACTGATGAGTGGCTGCACCGATGCTGGATCCCCGATGCGTCCGAGTGCTTCCGCCGCTTTCTCCCGCACGTAGAAGTTCGGATCGCCAAGCAGGCCGGCAAGCGCCTCGATTGCACGGGAACTGCCCATCTTCCCGAGCGCCTCCGCTGCCCTCCAGCGTACGCTGATGAACTGGTCGTCAGCGAGAGCGGTGATCAGCAGGTCGATTGACGCGTCGTCGGATTCCTTCTGGAGTGAGAGGATGGCGTCCCAGCGGACGTCAACGTCGTCCGCAGCGAGCATTTTTTTCAGGGATGCGGGGTCCGTGCTGTTGGTTTTCCTCTTTCCCTGGATCGTGCCTTCGTCCTGCAGTTCCGGCATGGTACCAGACCAGATGTCCCGTGGGTATTAATACCTTTCAGACATTGGGAACTACCCGACGTTCCCGGGTACATTCTGTCCTCAGCTTGTACGAATGCCGGATCTGAACGGCCTTGCTACTAGCGTGTTCTGTATAACCGGGAAACAATACAGGAGGAATTGTTACTTCGGCGGCCGGACCGTTACTGCTCCGTCCTGTAGCGGAGGAGTGCGCCGATCCCGCCATACGACTGGAAAAACAGTGCCCCTGCATCGAAATCCGCAGATATGATCACGGTCTTTGCATGGATACGGTCTGCAAGACGGGTCAGTTCTTCGATGAGATCCACGGTTTCGTCTTCCAGGATCGGGGCAGAACATACCCGGCACGTATGGGCGAGGATCTCCGGTACCGATGTCTCCGGGTCCAGCTGAAACGTCCGTTCCTCCGTATGTCCGCAGTCCTGGCAGGTGATCTGGAAACGGTTTTTCCGCAGGGTTGCGGAGAGAAGCAGCGTTCCAACCGCTCCCAATGCGAGGTTCTTCCGGATACTTTCCTCACCGTACGCTGCAAGCCCGCTACCGCTCCCTAGATCTGCATAAAACCGGTCCATCATGACCTGTTGTTGTGCAATGTCCATGCCCTGGATAACGTCACGGGCATTCCGCACCAGCTCATGGAGACCCTCGTTTCCGGTATGGGTAACTTCGAATGCGCCGATGACTTTCTGCCGGATCTCGTGGTGGAGATAGTTGCCGGCGAGAAAATGCTCCCGGGCTGGTCCCCGGCCCCCGACCAGGACCCCCTTGAACCGTTTGAAAAAGTCTCTCTCTGCATGAAAGGTGGAGCCCGCGTGTTCCCCGACCCTTGTAAAGAACTCATCGACCGCGATATCCCGCAGCCGCTGGAAGCGTGCCGCGGACTGCCCGCCTTTGCGCTGCTTGCCCGGGACGCTGGACGTGGCACTACCTGCAGGTTCGACATGGTTGCCACGAAGAAAGCCCCAGTATGCCTCACGCACGTCAAGAACGAGCAGGCCATACACGTTCCGTGCAGCAAGCATCTGTTTCAGTGGTTCCAGATCGTACAGGGAACTGCACCGGTAAAGGTAGATCGCCAGGGGTTCGACTGGTTCGATGACCGTGCAGGGGAGATCCGTTCCCTCATCGGTCAATCGATCTTTTCCGCAGAAGATCGCAATCCCCCGTGGCGGAAGGCGTTCGTAATTCTTCAGGTGCGAGAGTACCGAAGAAAGTGCATTCTGCACGTGCTTGCGGGTCTCCCGGTAACGGATACTGTCGGTTTTTGCATACTCTTCTTTCAGAAACCCGGTTACTTCATAGACGGGTTTGTCCGGCGGGATGTAGAGGGTGATGAGATCTGCTCCATTCCCGGTCACTGGTTCGAGTTTTTCCAGGGCTGCCGCAAAATCGTCTGGATCCGGTATTTCCCCGCTTCTCTCTGTCACCGGTTTTTCCACAAACGGACCTCATCAGCCACTTACAATTTCGTGGATATAGATATTCCCGTAATTGGAACAAACTGTCGAAAAAATAAATTATTATGAGAGAATGTCCATTGGATGCGTGAGGAGGAGGTACCATTGCCGGGGTCGGTCGCCCATATGCTCATTTTTGAGGATGTTGTATCTGGATTTGAAAAGGACAACGAATATGATGACGATTTTGTCCGTATGCTGAAAGAGAATATCAATTACGGGCGCCTTGGTTCCCTTGGTCCGGATTTACCGACGTATGAGGGCGTTCTGAGAACCGCATATTCTTTTCTGACATCCGGCTATAATGAACCTGCACCGCTGGAAAAATGGTCCGGCCAGCTCCACAATAAATCGCCGAATGTATTCCCGTTAAAAATGATTGAGATTGCCTGGAGGGAAACAGACCTGGATGAGCCGGAATGGGATGCAATCGCAAAAAAACAATGGGCTTTCATCATCGGATTTCTGACGCACATGGCAGCAGATCAGATGATTCATCCGTATATCAATAAAATCGCGGGGCAATACTACCGACTGAAGGAAAATCGGTTAAAACACATGGAATGCGAAGTATATCAGGACGTAGTAGTATTCAATAATAAATTCAGGAAGAGTATTCTTGGTGAGAAGTTAGAAAATTGGATGGATATACGCGCAGAATCAGGAAAAACAGAGCCATATTTCAGGATATTTTTACAAAAATCATTTATTGAAGCACATGCTATCTATCCGTCGGATGCAGAAATAGAATCATGGGTCAGGGGATTGTTATTCGTTTATAAATACGTGAAATGGATTGGGTTACCCTTTAAAAATGCAGATAATGATTTTCAGAAGAACAAAGAAAATTCTGTAAAATATAAAGAATATTGGCTGAGTACCAGTTTAACGAAAAATAAGTCCTATGAAGATTATTATAAAAACGCTGTCGAACTCGCGACGATATATGCTCAGGCAGCCTATCATCTCTATGAAATAAATCATATTGATTTTAAGGATAAGCATCGAAGCCAGTTTTTAAAGATTGTCATAAACGCCGATTTATCAAATCCTTTGGATAACGAGATTTTGGAGGATGCAAAAAAAGCGTATTCAGAGTTTTATGGAAGATAGACTTCTTCCCATTGACAGCGGTCTACACGAAACCACCCGATGCAATTTTTACTCTCTACGGCTCCCATACTTTGAAATAGTCAGTAGCGAGTTAGCAACAGCATTTTTTTTAAGAGGGGAGACGTATGGACAAACAATCCGCCGACGAGCACATTTTTGAATCTGTCGGGAAATGCCGTGTGAAGATTCGTCATGGGCAGGTCGTCGAGATCGGCGAACCGCGTATCAAGGGCTGCCCGCTGGCGAAACGGTTTGAAATTCCCGTGGATGAAATATCGAAAGAAGCAGTACAGAAAACCATTGAACAGAGAATCCTTTCGTTCGGGATGTGCACGCCGCGTCGGAAGGTCATTTCGGACCAGGAGTTCTTTGGGTTCGCCCCCGCAGAGCTGCTCGCAAGCGGTCTGCGCAGCGGGGTAATCGATGTCGTCGTTTTTGCCTGCGAAGGGGCAGGCACTGTCCTCATTACCGACCCGGCCATGGTGCAGGGAATTGGTGGCTGGATGTCAGGGCTTATTTCAACGTCCCCCCTACCGGAGATAATCGATCGTATCGAGGAGCATGGCGGGGTTGTCGTCGACCGCCTGACCGCCCGCCTCAATCCGGTGGCAGGAGCGAATCTTGCACGGAAGATGGGTTTTTCCCGCATTGCCGTTCCCGTCTCGGATCCCGATACGGCGGAAACCCTGCGCAGAGATAATCCCGGTGCCCTTCTATTCGGCGTTCACATGAGTGGGATTACTGAAGAGGAAGCGCAGCGGATCGTTGCGGTCTCGGATCTTGTGACCGGGTGTGCATCGAAAATAGTCAGGACGCTTGCCGGGAAAAAGGCGCTTCTCCAGGTGGGGGACGTTATACCGATTTTCGCTCTCACTCCCCGGGGAAAGGAGCTCATCATGAAGCGGATCCTCGAAGCCAATGAAAAATACTTCCTCAAGCCTGCACGGCTCCCGGTGATCTGCGAGCAGCAACCGGAACCACTGGTATAACTTCACCCCGCAATCCTCTCTTTCCCGTGTCATCCCCCCGCATGGACCTCTGTTACCGGGCATCTGAACGAAATACTGCCGGGTGACCAATCATAGAGGATGTTACCTGCACCTGCTCTCCTGTCGAATCTATACTGAGGTGGGCTTTTCACCTTCAGCATACAATCCCACCGTCTCCCGGATGATGTGCTGGATCTGTTCCGGGGGATGGATCGTATTCACGCAGACAATACGGGCTCGTGCAAGAAGACTGTGGAAAAATGCATCCCGTAACTGCGTTTTAAAGCCGTCTTTTACGAGGAGGTGCGGGTTAAAATAGGCATTTTCCTTGATAACAGCCATCGCTGCCCGTGGATCGAGATCCTTTTTAATCTGTGGCTCGTCCGCATCCCGCTGCAGGATGATCAGGACCCGGATCGTCGTCAGGGGAAGGATTCTCCCCTTTCCCACCACCGAGCGGAGATCGACGATTGCCCTTCCTTCGGGATCGAATTGGGCCTGACTGACCAGGTCTGCGAATTCCGGCCAGATCTGAGCGAGGTCCGCCCGGATATAGAAGTTCTTCTCCGAGCCGTACGCGAGGATGTCTCTTCCGTACACGCGGGCAAAGAACCAGTCATCCGAGATCACGCGTACCCGTGCATCCCGGAGAAGTCCATAGGTGTGCGTGGTCTTCCCGGCTCCGGATGCGCCGAGAATGGCCACCCCGCCGCACTCGGTGTCCAGGCAGGCCCCGTGGACCGAGTAGATGTCGTGTTCATCCTCGAGGATGTCGCCCGCGATGCTGAGGGCAATGGACTTGATCCAGCCGTAATACCGGAAGTTGAAGAGAAAAGCGGTCTTCGACTGGCGGTCATAGTACACGGTATTTTCTTTTTCCGACGTATCGGAGAATACGAACAGCCTCCCATGGGAGCGGATGCTCTGGGACATGTTGTAGAAGTTATCAGACCACTGCTCGGTGAGTTCCCGGCTGTCGGTAAGGAGTTTGATGCAGCAGCCGTAGATATCGGACTTGAGTTCGTAGCGGACCCGGGCAGTACATTGGTTCGCACGCTCTTCCTTTGTTTCAATGGATATCGGGATCACGGTATAGGGCATGACGTATCCTCAGGAAGCGGTTTGGAGCAGGTATGGATCCCGCTCCAGGTCCTGCATTCCCGTTGGAAAAAAGATAATATACTCTTGCTGGTATGGTGCATGCAGTGAGAAACATGGCACATGAAGCAAAGGAAAAATCCGGCATTCCTGCATGGGAACCCCGGGTGGTGAAGGCAGGCCCGGAAATGCAGGCACTCGCCCGTTTCTTCGGGAACGGTACCTGGACCGGGACCGTGATGGCCGGTGGCATGGGGCCGGGGTCGCCGGAAATGCACGCGAAGGGAAGTTCGGTCTGCAAAAAAATACTCGACGATCTGTGGATCTCCTGCATGTTCGAACAGGACCAGTTCATCGGGGGAAAGAAGGTGATCACCTGGAAGGCACACTGGGTGATCGGATGGGATACAATGGCCCATGAATACCGAGCGGTAGGTACGGATAATAACGGTGTTGCATTCCTGTTCCGCGGGGAGTTGGACGGGGACCGGCTCGTCATGGAATCGATGGGTGAAGTGCCCGTGAAGCTGCGCTTTACCTGGGACGCCCGGGATCCGAAGGGCGTTGCCTGGAAAAACGAGATGTCGGTCGGTGGAGCGCCCTGGAGCCTGATCGAGGAGTACATCATCCGGTCTGCGTGATACCGAAACGGGTGTACTATCGAATATTCCCAATTCTGTGCTCTCAGCGTCGAACGGTATGTCCTGGCAGCGAAGCGATACTTGATAGGGATCTCCCGGATAATCAGGGGGTCGCCCGCCAGATCCGTTTCAGTATCCTGCGCTCTGCAGGATCGCCCGCACCGAAAGTACTGCCGGGGAATCGTCCGGAAGATCCAGGAGGGACCTGCCATCAAGGACAAATTTCTGCAGGAGCGGGTCGCAGGCGATATTCCCGAGGTAGGTATGTTCCAGGGTAGTGACGGCACGCTCTTTTTCCGATGCCGGGAACAGGTATCCACCGACGACATAGAAGTGAGATGCGGTGATCCCTGCTTCCCGGATGACCCGGTCGGCACGCTGCACGTGGGCAAAGGACTTGCTGGACGGGCCGATGATATCGAAGATGTCGTCAACTCGGGCAGTAACCCGGCGGTTCAGGTGCTCCAGTCCTGCCGGGGAGTCGATCAGCACGTAACGGTAGTTCTTTGTGATCGTCCCCAGGGCATTTTTCAGGGCCGCATCGGGGAGACAGTAACATCCCTCGACCCATTTCGTTCCGACCGCGATGAGGTCAAAGTCATTGCCCTCGTAAAGACCCTCCTTCCAGATGGTGCTTTCGATGCGTTCCGAGGGTGCTATCCCGGCGGTGGTCCCTCCTTTCTCGATGAATGTGGCAGCAAGGAGATCGGCGACGGTCTTTACCCCCTCCTGTTCGAGATCGACACCCACCATCTCGGCAAGGTTCTGGTCAGGGTCCAGGTCGACGAGGAGAATGGGCCCCTGGGCGGACCCGGTAAAATATTTCGCCATGAGCGCCGTGAAGCTCGATTTGCCGGTCCCGCCCCGTCCCATGGTCACGAGGATTTTCATGTGCGGTCTCCCGGGTCCGGCCGTATCTTTTTCCGCAGGTTTTCGAGGGACCGCAGCGCCTCTCCCTCCGGGACCGGGAAGACCGGCCCCCGAAGTCCGGCGTCACGGATACGGGGGTCATAGGGGATGCAGCCGAGAAGCGGGAGAGAGTGCCGGTGGCAGAATACCGAAACGAGCTGTTGCTGCTCTGCATTTTCGATCCGGTTCGCGATGAGAGCGATCCGGCGGATCCCGGAGCCTTCGGCGAGGCGGGCGATCCGTTGTGCGGTCAGCAGGGATTTCGCATTCGCGTCAGTGACCACGAGCATAAGGTCCACGTGATCGGCGG
>JAJRCL010000108.1 GCA_028679035.1 Methanomicrobiales archaeon
TCAAGCGGGCGGCCGGGGGCCCCGCGTTCGGCCTCCAGGGAATGGCGGTTGTCTACGAAACGGTGCGCCAGCTCTCCGGCTACAACGACATCCTCACATTTGTCTTTCTCATCCTCTTTGGAATCGGGACGTACGTCATCTGGCGCGAACGAATGGGAAAGGCAGCACTCCTCATCGCCCTGCTCATCGTCCCCCTCATCGCAAGCGTCATCCTCTCGGGCATCATTCCGATGGTCCCGCGCTATCTCATTTACCTTCTTCCCATACTGTTCACCGGTATCGGGGCCGCGTACAACCCGTTTGCCCGTGCCCTGGAAACCGGAAAGATCACGTACGTGTTTATTATCATCCTCGTGCTTGCGCAGGTGCCGTACCTTTCCGGCTATTATACAACCTATTCCAAGGATGACTGGCGTGGTTTTGCCCAGGAAGTGGTGCAGGTGACGTCCCCGGGAGACGTGGTTGTCCTGGTGCCTGGCTACCTGGACCAGCCGTTCGATTATTATTACAGTAACACAAGCGACGGGACGCTGGAGTACGGTGCCTCGGAACGGGCAAGCCTGGAACGGATCGCGGCGATGTTCAGCGACCGGAAAATGTTCATCGTCCTGACCCCGGACATCGGGGCTGCGGACCAGAGCGGGCAAACCTGGCAGTGGCTGACCGATAACACGACCGTCCTTTCGCGTTGGGAAAAAGCGATATTCCTCCTGCAGAGGAAGTGACTGCCGGTGCCAGGTATGCCGGTGACGCGCCCGGACATTGCGATCATCCTGCAGTCGCCGGGTTCTCCGGAACTCCTGGAAACGGTTGGAAATGTCTGCCGTACTCTGGGGAAATCTGCAGAATTTCTTACAAATGATCCGATGCCTCCGATGCCGCCCTGCATCACGGTGCGGGAAGTGCAAATGCCCGACGACCGGCCGGGATCGGTCGTTTCTGCAATGCAGCAGGCAGCTGCCGAAAATATCCTTGTGATCGATCCCCGTGACGGGTGTGCAGACGCCGCGTTTCCTGCCCTTGTGCAGGCGCTTCAGGGCGGATCCGACGTCATCATCGCCATGCGCGACCCGGAAGAGCGGACACGGTTGCTTCTTCCATGGCTGCTGGGAAAGATCCTGTTTCCGGATATCCCCGATCCCCTGAGCGGGACATTTGCGGTGAAAAAGGATCTTATCGCCGGTGCACCATTGGATTCCGGCGCAGGGGTTCCGCTGCTTGAAGTGCTGGGCCGGTGCCGCTGGCACACCATCGGTTCTGTCCCCTGTACCGGAAGATCCGGGAACACGTGCATCTCTTTTACCCTGGTGCTCCTGCAGGCGGTACATCTCCTGCGGCATGCCGTGCAGGCACGGGATAATCCACTGTGGGAGGAGGAACGGCGTGTCGCGAAGTTTCTCTCAGTGGGGATTTCAGGAATTGTCGTCAATATGGGCGTGCTGTACGGACTCACCGAATTTTTCGGCATTTTCTACGGGGTCTCCAGTGTCATCGCTATCGAGCTCTCCATCGTCAATAATTTTCTTCTCAATGACTTCTGGACATTCCACGGGAGGAGATGCCTGCGATTCACAGACCGGCGGCACCGTTTCTTTTCCTTTCAGCTGGTCACCATGGGGGGGATGGTGGTCAATCTCGCAATCCTTCTTATTCTCACCGAATGGGCGGGGACATATTACCTGACCGCAAACCTTGTCGGTATTCTCCTCGCCTTCGCATGGAATTACCTGGTAAACCGCAACATTACCTGGAGATAAAAAGGGATAATCCCTGTGTGTTTATCCTACTCCGATTTGCCACAAGGATCGTCCGGGTTCCGGGCAGGGTTCCCCGCGAACAGAAATATCTTCCATGCCTTCACGATATTGCGGCTTTTTCTCTCAATGAAATTGTAGCGGAGGATGCCGGCGCACTGCACCAGGTAGTCAGCAACGATCCCCCGGTGCAGCTTGCTTGCCCCCTGCTCACGGTCCTTAAAGGAAATGGGCACCTCCCTGACCCGATCCCAATGCGCCTTTCCCAGGATTTCAAATCCCATACGAAATCCCCTTGGGGTCAGCTGAACGCCGGTGAGGATGGCCCGGCGAATCGCAAAAAATCCGCTTCCGGAGTCCTTAACATGGGGGATGAGGAGTCTTCCGATGAACGCGGCACCGGCGGAGAGGATACGCCGCTTCCACGGCCAGTTGATCACGTTTCCCCCGGAAATATACCGGCTCCCGATAACCATGTCATACCCTCCGTCGTTGATGCAGCGGTACATCAGGGAAATTTTTTCCGGCGGGTGGGAAAAATCACTGTCAATACACTGGATGACGGGCGCCGAAGCGCGGAGCATGCCGTCGTACAGTGATTGCGATAAACCGTGATCCGCGGTACGTACGTGCAGGACGACATTTTTCATCGTTTCCTGCAGACCCTGCACGACTTTTTGCGTCCCGTCCGGGGAATCATCATCCACCACCAGGATCTCTGCCGGAATTCCTCCCGAACGACAGATGGTATCCACAGCCTGGATCATGGGCCCGATGTTCTTCTCTTCGTTGAAGGTGGGAATGATCACCGTCAGGGCGTACCCCATTTCAGACCGTTCCGTACCGCCGCAGATCGTCCTGCACCATGATCCGCACAAGATCCGGAAACGCGACCTTCGGGTACCATCCCAGCTGGCGGTGCGCTTTGGTCGCGTCGCCGAGCAGGAACTGCACTTCGGCCGGCCGGAAGAATGCGGGATCCACGACCACATGTTCCCGGTAATCGAGGCCGACCTCGCGGAATGCCAGATCCACAAAATCCCGGACCGAGTGGGCAACACCGGTCGCGATGACAAAGTCATCCGGCTGGTCCTGCTGCAGCATCAGCCACATGGCGCGGACATAGTCGCCGGCAAATCCCCAGTCCCGCTGCGCATCCAGGTTGCCGAGCCGCAGCTCCTGAGCCAGTCCGTTATGGATCTGGGCAACGGCATCGGTGATCTTCCGGGTCACAAATTCGATCCCCCGACGGGGGGACTCATGGTTGAAGAGGATCCCGTTTGCGCAGAACATCCCGTAGCTCTCCCGGTAATTCACCGTCGCCCAGTACGCGTAGACTTTGGATATCCCGTACGGTGAGCGGGGGTGAAAGCGCGTTCTTTCATTCTGCGGTGATTCCTCGATTTTCCCGAACATCTCGCTCGAAGAAGCCTGATAGAAGCGTATACCCGCATTCAGGGAATGGATTCCCTGCAGCAGCCGTACCGCGCCCAGGGCGTTGATCTCCCCGGTAAGGACCGGCTGCTGCCAGGATGTTGCCACAAAGGACTGGGCAGCGAGGTTGTACACTTCGGCAGGTGCCGATGTCCGCAGTGCGTGATCGATCGAGCTCTGGTCAAGCATGTCCCCTTCAATGAGGTGCACATCACGGAGAATATGGCTGATATTGGTGACATTTGGAGTGGAAAGCCTTCTCACAAGGCCAAAGACGCTATATCCTTTCTCCAGGAGGAATTCAGCAAGATACGAGCCGTCCTGGCCGGTAATGCCGGTGATCAGGGCATTTTTTGTTTCCATTTTCAGTCACCTGATCGTTGTTATGGTTCTGTTAAATAGTTTGAGATTCCGGCGCATCACGAAGAACAGCCTGGATCTCTCACCGCTCTCGCCGTACCTCCCGAAATACCTGTTGCCTCATTTCCCGGGCAGTACGCGGTGCTGCCTTTTCGGGAAGCTTTTTGATCCGGCATCCGCCCGGCCGTATTCGTCATCGAAACGTACGATGTCTGCTTCATCGAGATATTCTCCGATCTCTACCTCAATTACTTCGAGCGGGATCTTTCCCGAATTCCCCAGCCGGTGGATCGTACCGGAGGGAACATAGGTGCTCTCGCCCTGGCGCAGGAACTTCTTTTCCTCTCCCAGGTCGATTTCCGCCATCCCACTGACGACGATCCAGTGCTCAGAGCGGTGGTGGTGCATCTGCAGGGAGAGTTTCTTCCCCGGTTTAACCGTTACCCGCTTAATCTTGTAAAACCGGGAATTCTCGAGAATCGTATAGGAACCCCACGGACGGTGCACCTGCAGGTGGAATTCGGTCACCGGGTCCCCGACCGCTTTGAGCTGGCCCACCAGGTCCCGTACACGGGCAGTCATATCCATCCGCGCGACCAGGAGGGCATCTCCGGTATCGACAACAGCAAGGTTGTTGACACCGATGAGGGCTACGGTTTTCCCCTCAGCCCGGACATAGTTCCCGCGGGCATCAATGGCAAGTGGTTCTCCCGCATTATCCTGGCCATCTTTCTGCGCTTCGGCATACAACGCCCCGAAATCCCCCAGGTCGCTCCATGCAGCCCGCAATGGGACGACCGCCACGTTCTGCGATCGTTCCAATAAACCGTAATCCACGGAAATCGCCGGGAGATCCGGGTAACTGACGCAATCTTTCGCAAAGGAGGCCGCAAGTGCGGGCTGCAGCCGGCGCAGTTCGGTGAAGAACCGTGGCGCACTGAACAGGAAGATGCCGCTGTTCCACAGGCACCCTTCCGTGATATAACATTCTGCTGTCGCCCGGTCCGGTTTCTCACGGAACTCGCGGACCCGCGCTCCGACGGGAAGTGCGGAACCCTTCCGGATATAGCCGTACCCGGTGTGCGGGTGCGTCGGCTCGACACCGAAGGTCACCAGGTACTTCCCGGTCAGTGGAATAGCCTCCCGGATGCTGTCGATCGCCCCGTCACCGATGCGGTGGTCGCTGGGAAATATCGCTGCAACTGCCTGCCGGTCTTTTCTGGCCAGGACCGACATCGCCCATGCAATCGCGGGAAGGGTGTTTTTACCCTCCGGTTCCACGAGAATGGTCGTTTTGGTTACATCCTGCCCGAGCTCCTCTATCTGGTTATGAACGAGGTACTCATGGATCCGGTGCGTGACGATGATAATGTCCTCCGGTGCAGAGAGCTGGAGGCTCCTTCGGTAGGTTTCCTGGAACAGCGACTCAGCTCCCAACTGCAGGAATTGTTTGGGGAAGTACTCCCGTGACAACGGCCAGAGACGAGTGCCGATTCCCCCTGCAAGGATGATACTTCGGATGACAGTCACTTGAATAGAGGTGTTTTTCCAATAATATTTATATCTGTTGTGAAATTTTCCTGTTTGGTCGGAGTTTCGGTAAGAATGAAATTTATAAAACTATATATAGTAGTTAACCAAAATAATAAAATTATGAAATGGTCGACTCTTTCATTTCTTCTCATAGCCGCAACCATTGCGCTCCTCTTTGCTGCAGGATGCGCCGGTTTTGGTAATGATAATTCGATACGCCCTCCCTGGGGACCGGCGAATAAGACCCCGACACCGGTGGTATCAGCCGCCCCGACATCGCCATCGGTAACCGTTGCGACCCCCTTCCCAACGCCGGTTTCAACTTCGGGAGGACTGCCCAACCCGACCTTCCGGAACCCCCCGGCCTCGGTGACCCAGGTAGCCGCGTTCACGAAGATCCTCGAAACAACCTACTACTTTGATTACAACAACACGGTCTTTTATTACGAGCTCACTACTCCGCCGATGATCATCGACTACACTGTGATCCCGGAAATGATCACGGAAGAAAAGGTCATCACGAGTCAGTACGGTGCGAAAGAAACGAAGACCGTTACCGTGACACGTCCCAGCGAATATTCCTGGTTTGAAATTACTGTGCGCAACAAGGACAATGGCGAACAGATACTGTTCCAGGGGTTCGGCAAGAACTATAACAACTGGGTACCGGAGCAGCAGCTTACCTTACGAAACCCGGGGACCTACCAGTTTGAGATGAAAGGCGGCCATAACGTGCGTCTGGCCGTCACCATGA
>JAJRCL010000109.1 GCA_028679035.1 Methanomicrobiales archaeon
ATCATGAAAAGGAGTGAAAAGCTCCTGCCGTACGAGGTTTGCCGCGACCTGCAGACCCAGGTCCTTGGCCGGACGATTAAATTTTTCGAACGCACCGCTTCCACAACCTGGGTGGCAAAGCAGCTGCTCAGCGAAACGGACCCTGCCGAGCTGCACGGGACGGTGATCATCGCCGAAGAACAGACCGGTGGTGTCGGCCGGCTTGGAAGGGCGTGGGTTTCTCCGCCGGGAGGGATCTGGACCACGATCATCCTGAAACCGGCCATCCCCGTCGATCACGTGTTTATGGTTACCATGGCCGCATCCATTGCCGTGGTGCGTGCGATCCGAAAGGAATGTGACCTGGGTGCACTGATCAAGTGGCCGAACGATATCCTTATCGGCAGCAAGAAAGTCGCCGGGATCCTCCTCGAGCTCTCTGCAGAGGGGGCTTCCGTCAACTACTGTATTCTGGGAATGGGTATCGATGCAAACCTTCCCCTCGCCGACCTTTCTCCGGCGCTGCGGCAGCAGGTAACATCCCTCGCTGCGGAAATGGGACGCCCGGTCGACCGGGCCCCGTTTCTCGCGGCCGTACTGAAAGAGCTCGAGCGGCACCTTGCGCTCCTGGAAGAGCGGGAATATGAAACGGTAGTACGGGAGTGGAAGAGTCTCTCGGGCACGCTGGAGCACCGGGTGCGCATCCATACGATGAACCGCACATTCGAGGGAGACGCGGTTGATATCGATGAATACGGGGCCCTTATTGTGCGTAAGGACACTGGTGCAGTGGAACGGGTCATTGCCGGGGACTGCACCCACATCTGATGTCACCACGGGAAGGAGATGTTCGGAAATGAGGCACGGGCTGCGATTATTGCCCGCACCGCAGCCTTCATCGGCCTGATCACCATTGGCGGCTGGGTCTCCATTCCGTTCATTCCAATCCCGCTCACACTCCAGACCCTGTTTATCCTCCTTGCGGGAGGCCTGATGCGGAGAAACGCCATCGTTCCCGCAGCTGCCTACGTTCTTCTGGGTGCGATGAATCTTCCCGTATTCCATAACGGGACCGCAGGCATCGGCGTCCTCCTGGGCCCAACGGGGGGGTACCTGATCGGGTTTGTACCGGCAGCACTGATCGCCGGTCTCGGTTATGAGTCAGCGAACCGCGGTGTGCAGGGACTCGGCCTCATTGCGGCGACGGTGGCCATCTACACCTGTGGGATCGCATGGTATACATTTTCCACGGGAATTCCCCTCGTACCGGCCATCGTTGTCGGCGTCCTGCCGTTCATTCCCGGCGATCTCCTCAAGGCATTCGTTGCCCATGGAATTGCGGGACGATTCCGATGATTCGTATATCCGGCGTACGGTGCCGGTGCCTTTACCTGCCGGATCTTACCCTGCCGGAAGGGCACACGGTGGTCATCGGGCCAAACGGGAGCGGAAAGACGACATTCCTTTCCCTGTGTGCCGGTTTCCTTCTTCCCGAACAAGGTACCATCGAGATCGACAACGAGCCCCCCCGGAACAGGGACGTTGGTTTTGTGGGAGAATTTCCTGAACGCCTGGCTCTGTTCTCCCGCGTCCGGGATGAGATCGCCTCATCTCTGCGCTTTTCGCGGGTGCCGGCAGACTCCATCCCGGCACAGATCGATGCCATTGCGCAGGTGTTTGGCATCAGCCCGTTGCTCGACCGCACCACCCGCACCCTTTCCGGCGGTGAGATTGCGCTTGTTGCGCTTGCCACGGCGCTTATTTCCCACCCACCGATCCTGATCCTTGACGAATTCGATTCCCACCTGGACTGGAAGAGTGCCCAGCTGGTCACCACTACCCTTCGTTCGGCGCCGGTCCGCTACCGGATCCAGAGTACCCAGAATATGGATCTCGCCGCGAAGGGAGATTATGTCCTGTACCTGGATGAGGGCGTGGTACGGCTGCAGGGAAAACCGGAAGAGGTATTTACCGCATTACGTGATTCCTGCTATTTTCCCCCTTCCTGGAGGTTTCCCCCGTGATCCTGGCCCTTCACGATATCGTCGTTCAGCGGGATGGATGGTCGGTTCGCGCGGATGCCAGGTTCGCCGAAGGGATCCACCTGGTGACAGGACGCGTGGGAAGCGGTAAATCCACGCTCGCACACCTCCTCGCCGGATCGGTTGTGCCGGAAACAGGGAGGACTGTTTCCGAGGGAATTACATCGGTACAGATAGGTCTGCAGTTCCCCGAACACCAGGTAACGGCTGCCACCGTTGCAGGAGAAATACGTTCGTGGGGGCTGGACCCGCAGGTAATTATGCCGGAAACTGCACTCACCGATAAGTCAGGCGTGAATCCTCTCCTTCTTTCAGGGGGGGAACTGCGACGGCTCGAACTTGCGTGTGTTCTGAGAAAGGACCCGGACCTCCTGCTCCTGGATGAACCCTTCTCGTCCCTCGACTGCAAGGAGAAAAATGCACTGTGCCACCGGATTGAGAACCGGAACCGGGGTATCACCATCATCTTTTCCCACGAGACCTGGCACCTCCCCCGGATCGATAATCTCTGGGAGATCGTCAACGGGACGCTCGAGAACCGGGGAACGATACCGGATGCATTGACGCGGTGGACCGGTGCACCGCCGCTTCTCCGCCGGCTGATAATCAGTAGGATGGATGCAGGTGACGGGGAGGTGACACGCAGCGGATGCAGGATGCTCGACTCCGTCTTCTCGCAACAATAACCCTCTCCGGTGCAGCGGTGAGCGGAATCCCGGGAGCAGGGCTTACCTTTCTCTGGTGGCTCGCATGCACTCCCCGGTGGGATAAAGTCCCACGCCGTGGAATACTGGTAGCATTCCTTTTCATCGTGATCACCGCAGTGGTTCTCCAGATTTCGGGGGGACCCGGCATCTCCTACCTTGTCCGGTTCTCGGTCATTCTGCTCATCGCTGCCTGGGCATACACGGCGTTCCGGCCCGGCGAGCTGATGGACGTCGGCGTCTGGCTCTTCGGGGACGGGATCGGTTTCGATCTCGGGCTGGTCGGGGAGATGAGCCTCCAGTCCCTCCAGGTATCGGCAGATGACCTTTCCCGTATCATGACTGCACAGCGGATGAAGGGAATAGGGTGGAACTGGCGGACCTTTGCGCCCGCACTTGCGACTCTGGTTCACCTGAGCCTTCGCCGGGCAGATGACCAGGCCGGGATCCTCGCAATCCGTGGGTACCGGAAAGGCGGGACCCATATCCCCGTCTTCCCGAAGGGGAAATGGGATCGTGTCACGACGGTTTGCGCCCTGGCGATACTGTGTATTTCCCTGCTCTCCGTGCAGGTTGTCGTTCTCTGAACAGATCCCCCGAAACTCGGGATTCAGAGTTGATTCCGGATTCATTTGCCCGAAGGAAAAAACCGTCCATCCAGATGATCGGCCGGAAGACGAATCGCATGGGTATTTCAGGAGAGCCGATATTTTTATACTTTTACAGTGAATTTTTGTGAGTTCATTTTCATCCAGAGTACCTGCCCGAGGTTGCGATGCGAAAACGCCGTTCATCGAAAGTGCTCATCACGGATACGACGCTGCGGGACGCTCACCAGTCCCTGATAGCCACACGCCTGCGTACCGGGGATATGCTTCCCCTCGCTTCGGCGATTGATAAAGTCGGGTTTTTTTCGGTCGAGGCGTGGGGAGGAGCCACGTTCGATGCAGCGATCCGTTTCCTTAATGAGGACCCCTGGGAACGGCTCCGGGCACTTAAGCAGGAACTGCCCCACACGCCAATCCAGATGCTTCTTCGCGGCCAGAATCTTGTCGGGTACCGGCACTATCCGGACGACGTGGTCGAACACTTTGTCCATGCGGCCTACAAGAACGGCGTCGACGTTTTCCGGGTTTTCGACGCGCTCAACGACCTGCGGAACATGAAAAAATCCATGCAGTCGGTAAAAAAGAGCGGCGCCCACCTGCAGGGAGCGATCAGCTACACGACAAGCCCGGTGCACTCGACCGGTACGTTCATCGAGATGGCAGAAGAGCTCTATGCCCTGGAGAGCGACTCGATCTGCATCAAAGATATGGCAGGCCTGATCATGCCCCAGGCAGCACGGGAACTGATCGGTGGGATCAAAGAGAGAATCAGCATACCCGTGAACCTGCACTCGCATTCCACGAGCGGTGTTGCCTCCCTTTCCTATCAGGCTGCCATCGATGCCGGCGTCGATATCCTGGATACGGCAATGTCTCCTTTTGCGCTCGGTACGTCCCAGCCGCCGACGGAAAGTATCGTTGCGTCACTCATCGGAACCCCGCGCGACACCGGGATCGACCTTCTTGCGTTGCGCAACGTTCGCAACCTCTGCGTGAAACTCCGGGAGAAATATGCCGGGCTGGTGGACCCGATTTCCGAGCGGGTGGACAGCGATGTGCTGATCTACCAGCTGCCCGGCGGTATGATCTCCAATCTTGTTTCCCAGCTCAAGGAACAGGATGCACTCTCGCGACTGGATGAGGTGTTTGCAGAGATCCCCCGGGTACGGGAAGATCTCGGGTATCCGCCGCTCGTAACCCCGACCAGCCAGATTGTCGGCACGCAGGCTGTCCTGAACGTGCTTTTAAATGAACGCTACAAGAACGTGACCAACGAAGTGCGGGATTATATCCGGGGCCTGTATGGAAACCCGCCGGCACCCGTGAACGCAGATCTCCGCCGCAGCATCATCGGGAATGAAGAGGTAATAACGGTCCGGCCTGCAGACCTGCTCGAGCCGATCTATGAGAAAATGAAACGGGATGCAGTGAAAGCCGGGCTCGTCCGGCAGGAAGAAGATGTTCTTACCTACATCCTGTATCCCGCGATCGCACCATCATTCCTGAAAGGGGAGCGCAAACCGGAGGCGATCCCCACCAAGGCGGTACCGCAGGCGCCCTCTGCCGAAATTCCCTCCTCGATGGAAGTGGAGGTCGATGGTGAAGTGTTTTCGGTGCGGATTGTCTCTGTGGAAGGGGCATCGGTTGCGCGATCGATGAGTGTGCCGGAAAAAATCCCGCACGGCGAAATGGAGGGCGGTGTCGCGAGTAATATGCAGGGCATGGTACTCGAAGTCGTGGTCTCCCGGGGCGCACCGGTAAAGAAAGGGGATACCCTCATCATCCTGGAAGCGATGAAGATGGAGAACCCGATCTATGCCCCGCGGAATGGAAAAGTTGCAGAGATATTCGTGAACCAGGGGGATGTGGTCCAGCCCGGTGACATCCTGCTGGTGGTCGAATGAAGTATTTCGAAAAAATCCTCATCGCAAACCGGGGCGAGATAGCGATCCGCGTGATGCGTGGATGCCGGGAGCTCGGCATCGAAACGGCTACCATTTACTCCACACCGGATAAAAACGCCCTGCATGTCAAGTATGCAGACGAGGCTTTTCACGTCGGGGAGGCCCATCCATCAACCAGTTATCTCAACAAGGAACGGATCATTGATATCGCCCGCAAATCGGGTGCCGAGGCGGTCCACCCCGGCTACGGCTTTCTTGCAGAGAATCACGAGTTCGCACGCCTTTGCACCGAGGAGGGACTGGTATTCATCGGCCCACGCTGGGAAGCAATCCGGGCGATGGGGAGCAAGATCGTCGCCAAAACGATGATGCGCGATGCCGGGGTCCCGGTCGTCCCCGGAACATCCGGAGGTGTTTCCACGACAGCCGCCGCAACGAAAGTCGCAGAGGATATCGGTTACCCGGTGATCGTCAAGGCATCCGCCGGGGGAGGCGGGATCGGGATGCAGATCGCAGAGGACGAAGCGGCCCTTGCCGAGGCGGTTTCCGCCGGGCAACGCATCGCTGAATCAGCGTTCGGTGACCCCACGGTTTTTGTAGAGAAATACCTGCTGAAACCCCGGCACATCGAGTTCCAGGTCCTCGGCGATAACTACCGTAACCTGATCCACCTCTATGACCGGGAGTGTTCCATCCAGCGGCGGCACCAGAAGCTGGTGGAGGAGGCCCCTAGCCCTATCATGACACCGGAGCTGCAGGAAGAGATGTCGGAAGCCGCCCTGACCGTCGCCCGGACAGCAGGGTATACCAACGCGGGGTCCGTGGAATTCCTGTATGCCGGGGGAAATTTCTATTTCATGGAGATGAATACCCGCCTGCAGGTGGAGCACACCATCACCGAGTTCATCACCGGTATCGACCTTGTCAAGCAGCAGATCGCGATAGCCGCAGGGGAAGACCTCGCCCTGGAACAGAAGGATGTGCATCCCCGCGGCCATGCAATCGAATGCCGGATTAACGCCGAAGACCCGCTCAATAATTACACCGCGGATCCGGGGAAAATCGTCCGCTACCGTTCACCCGGCGGGCCAGGCATCCGGGTGGATTCCGGCGTGCATGTCGGTTACATGATCCCCCCGTATTACGATTCGATGATCTCCAAACTCTGTGCATGGGGCAATGACCGGGAAGAGGCAATCATGCGGATGCGCCGGGCAATCTATGAGTATGTCGTTATCGGCGTCAAAACGACCCTGCCCCTGCACTATGCCCTGATGCACAACAAACAGTTCATAGAAGGACACACGCACACGCACTTCCTCCGGGAAGAGCATATCGCAAAGAACCTGCAGCGCTATATCGCGGAGGAGGAGGCACGGATGAAGACACTCGCTGCCTCCCTCCGGCAGGGAAAAGAGATAGCGGCCATTTCTGCCGCCGTCAAGGTATACCTCAAAAACACGAAAAAATGACCGTGGACAAGGAGCAGCTCGATGATACGGTCGGCCTTCGTGCCTTGATTACGTTCAGGGATGTATGCTTTTTACGAATTCGTGTCTCTTTTTTGCCGATACTCCTCCCCAGGAATCTGTCGCAGAATGGCAAGGGAATCCTGCCCGGCTTCGTATCAAAAATCCAGAGCAGAATGTTTATGAGAGAAGGCGGCGTTTTATTTATGCAATTTCGGGCTGCGGTGGCCTAGTTGGTTAGGGCGCCAGACTCATAGGGTCGTGTGCAAGAATCGGTACGCCCATCATCTGAGACATCTGGAGATCGCGGGATCGTAACCCGCTCGCAGCACTCCTCTGTTTTATTTTTCTGTGCGAAACATCCAATTTTGACACGGATGGATCCAGTGATGCCGGATAAGATACACCGAAGGATTCAGGAAGAGAGAAGAGGGTTAGAAACATGAGACCGGGCAGAAAATTTCAGGATTTCCGCATCCCGGTTTCAATACCATAGTGTTCCCTGATGAAACTGCGGATATATTCGGATTCTATCCAGCCCTGATCCAGCTGGTCGATGCAGGAGTCGATGATCTGGGCCTGATGATGAATCTTATCGCTGATCTCCCCACCCTGCAGGTCTGCAAAGCCCACGATTACCGAAAGCGGGTTACGGATGTGGTCCCCGAGAATAGCAAACTGGAGAATATGATCTTCCACCTTGGTGAGAATGTCGCGTTCCAGCTCTTCGACAAGTCTCCGGTCAGAGATATCGGTAACGACCGCTAATGAACCGGAGAAGTTCCCCTGCTCGTCGCTTATACCGGATGTACAGAACCGGGTAGGAATCCGGGTCCCATCCTTTTTCCGCAGGTCCAGCTCGTATATTCCGTTTGCCCATCCCTTCCCGCTGTTCAGGTTCAGAAATGCTGTCGGATTTGCGCCGGTGTCAACGAAATCCAGGAAGTGGTGGTCCCGGAGTTCGGCTTCCGTGTATCCCAGCATCGCCGCCATTCGGGGATTACTGTATGTGGTCATACCATTCTGGTCCGTCGACCAGATTCCTTCCTGCGCGAGTTCGACCAGCTGTCGGTATTTCTGTTCCGAGGCGCGGACGAGGTCCTCTGCTTTTTTCCGCTCCGTTATATCCCGGAAGGTGAGGACCACCCCGTTCATTGTTCCTTTATCGTCAAGTATCGGGCAGATATTCCATTCCACCGGTATATGCTGCCCGTTCTTTGACACCAGCATCGATGTGTGATGCGGACAGGTATGGTCGGATTGGCCGGTTCGAATTTTTTCAAGTTCGCGGGAAAGGAAGGCATCTTCGGTCTCCTCCAGTACGAACACCCGGGAGAGGGGCAGGTGTTCTACAGGTGATGCATCAGAGCCGGTGAGGGAACTTGCCACAGGGTTCAGGAGGCGGACGATTCCTGCCGCATCGGTAGCAATTACCCCGTCACCGATACTCCGCATCGTCGTGGCGAGGAACTGTCGGTTTTCCCGCAGTTCCTTCTCTGCCTTGTGCTTATACAGGGCGATTTCCAGGGACGTGTTCACTTCCCGTTCGTTGTACGGCTTCAGGACGTATCCGAAAGGATCGGTGATCTTTGCACGCCCGATTGTTTCCGGGTCAGAATACGCGGTGGCATAGATGACCGGTATGTCCAGCTGTTCCCGGATTTTCATGGATGCCTCGATACCGTCCATATTCCCTTGCAGCCGGATGTCCATGAGGATGATGTCCGGTTTCTGGGAGAGCGCGGTCTCAATCGCTTCCTTGCCGGTACTGACGGTGCCGACCACAGTGTAGTGTAATCCGACAAGGATGCTGGCGAGATCCAGGGCGACGAGATACTCATCTTCGACGATAAGAACATTTCTTCCCATTGGTCATTTCTCCATCAGTCTGAATTGAATAGCAAATGCGGTCCCGTGGTCTGCAGTAAGCGTGATTGTTCCTCCGATCTGTTTAACCAGTGAATTGACCAGTTTTAACCCCAGAGAGGTGGAATTCCGGAAATCGGAAGAGGGGGGGAATCCGATCCCGTTGTCGGCAATTTTGAGAAGCACCATCTGATCGTTTTCATGCCGGAATTCCACCGCGATGACCCCCTGTTTGCCGTCCGGGAACGCATGTTTCAGGGCGTTTGTGATGAGTTCGTTTACGATA
>JAJRCL010000110.1 GCA_028679035.1 Methanomicrobiales archaeon
CATACCAGGATGTGCTCATTTATGTGTGCAAGGGGATTTCCGTGCGGAATCTTGCTGCGATGGAGCAAGGAAAAGAAGATCCTGCAGCGGGACCTTTCATCGCAAACGCACTCTTTGCAACTCTCACCAATGTTCATTTTGACCGGGCCCGGTTCAGGGAACTGATCGATCAGGCTATTGCGATGCGGGACGCGATTCCTGCGAGTGGCAGAGCGGAACCGGATGCATGTACCTGGAAACCCGTGAATGAACATGATATCCTGGAGAAGCTCTGTTATTGGATTTTTCGCCTTGCAGAGGATCGCAGAATCTCGTCTCAGGTTCCTGTTTTCAGCTCGTAAAGTAAATTATAAATAACATTATGTAATGTATTATAGACATATACAAAACCGATTGTCCCTTGCCACAGAGACGATACCAAGGGGAGGATTGCCATTCGAGACGACACGACCGGAACACGATACCGCGATGACGGGTACGACATTTGCGTATCCGTGTGGAGGGTTCCTGGACCTGCAGCGACAGACAGGATACGGGGCGATCAGATATGATCCAGCTGGAACACCTGAGCAAATCCTATAATGGCGTCCTTGCCGTTGACGACCTGAACCTGACTATCCCTGACGGTGAGATTTTCGGACTGCTCGGTCCGAACGGAGCAGGGAAGAGTACGACGATCCTGATGATGATCGGGCTCATTCAGCCGACGGCAGGGCGGTGCCTGATCAATAATCTTGATGTAGCACGGGACCCGATCGCCGTGAAGCAGAAGATCGGGTACATCCCTGAAGACGTCGGGTTTTACGGGAACCTGACCGCCGAGGAGAACCTCACGTATTTTGCACGCCTGTACCGCATGGACCCGGACCGAAGAAGAATCCGGATCCCCAAGCTCCTCGACATGGTCGGGCTGCAGGGAGTGACGAAGCACGTCGGCGGATATTCCAAAGGTATGCGCCAGCGGCTCGGTCTTGCGAAAGCCCTCCTGAACGAACCATCTCTCGTCCTGCTGGACGAACCGACGGCGAATCTGGATCCCCAGGGAGTGGCCGATTACCGGCGGATCATCCAGGAGACCGCCGCAAACGGGGCGACCGTCATAGTGAGTTCGCATATTCTCGAAGAAGTGAGCAAGGTATGCAGCTCGGTCGGCATCCTGTCCCGCGGGAAACTGGTCGCCTCCGGCGCCTGGAAAGATCTTGCTGCCGGACTGGAGAGTGGTTCTGAGGGGCATGTAACCATTCAGGTGGAAGCCCGCGACCCGATTCCAGAGATACAGCACCCGGATCTCACCTCAATGACCATGAGCGACGACCGCCTCACGGCGACGATCATAGCCCGATCAGATATCCGGGAGAGTATCTGTGACCAGCTCGCGGTGCGGGGAGTCCGCCTCCTCGGTATCACCCGGAAAGGACTCTCTCTGGAAGAGATGTTTATGACCTATTACCGGCAGGCAGGGTGAGATATCATGGACTTTTCAGCTCTGACAACGATAGCGTCAAAAGAATTTTTCGATCACCTGCGAAGCAGGAAATTCCTGCTCATTTTCGGCATATTCCTGGTGATCGCCATCATCGGGATGATCGCCGGGATCGCACAGTACAACGACAACCTGCAGACCTACAACGAAAACCAGGGAAGCACGTCTTCTTCCCCGCTCCGGGGGTTCATCGCGGAAAAACCCTCGATACTCTCTGTGTTTTCCAACGTTGCGACCTACCTGGTGTTTCTTGGGGCGATCCTCGGGATAGCGATGGGATTTGACCTGATCACCAAGGAGAAGGAGAGCAAATCCCTCAAGATCCTGCTTTCCCACCCGGTCTACCGGGACGAGGTGATCAACGGGAAGGCAATAGGAGGCGTTCTCGCTCTGGTCTTTTCCCTCGGTGTTGTTCTCGTACTATCCCTTGCAACTCTCCTGGTCTACGGGATCGTCCCGGACGGTGGAGAACTGGTCCTGATCGGGATATTCGGGGCGATCTCGTTTTTGTTCATCTTCTCCTATTTCGCGATTGCGCTCTTCATGTCCTCCATATCTGAGGAGAGCGGGTCCGCTCTCATCTACACGATCATCATATTCGTCGTGCTTTCCTCGCTCGTCCCGATGTTAGCCCGCGACACGGTGATGGAAGGAATTGTCGGCAGTCCACCGGCAATGTCGCAGCAGCTTATTGACCAGATGCGATCTGCCGCGCCGCAGGGCAACGAATCGCGGATGGTAAGAATCGCAATTGACGACACCAATCCGGAATGGAACAAGTATAACCAGCAGATGCAGGTGTACTGGGATAAAAGAATGGCCGTAGAAGGGACACTCGCCCTCTTCTCTCCGACAACGAATTATGAACGGATGGTTACTACCGTCACGACTACGAATGATGCCGTGGTGAATATGCGGAGAGGTGCCGGAGGATTCGCCGTTGCCCGTGCGTACGGGGAGCAGAGCGGACAGAATGCCGACCCACTGGGAGCGATCGTAAACAACCTCGTGGCCCTGGTCCTCTTCCCGGCGGTTTTCTTCGGGCTTGCATACATCCGGTTCATGCGGCTGGACGTGCGGTGAGGTGGTATATGACCGTAAAACGATCCCTGCACACATTCCTCATCATCTGGCTCCTCATCTCCCTCACTGGTGCTATTCTCCCACAGATGGTATCGGCCGAGACCACAAGGACGGTCGACTCTGATATTACCATCTCCTGCGATGTGCCGGGACAGATTGTCGAGGCAGGGGAAACCGCCACGTTCGATCTCACCGTCACCAACAATGGCCAGGAGATCAACCGGGCGATGTGGTACGAGACCTACGAGGTATCAAAATACGACTGGGACATCCGGTTCATGGACGGAACGCGGGAGGTAAACCTTCTTGCCCTGTCGACGGGCGAAAAGAAGGACATCACCGTTCTCGTAGAGACAAACTCCGAGACTCCTGCTGACCGCTATGCAATACGCCTCCAGATCGGGGATGGCTACTACTGGCTGTATGTGACTATCTCCAAGACGCATACGGGGGAAAAAGGGGTCCTGGAACTGGCGGTTGTCGACAAGGATGGCGAAAAGATCAAGAGTGCCGTCGTGACCGTCAAGGATGGGAACAGTATTGTCGATACGGTCATGAGCACCGCTGATGGCAGCGTGTCTGCCCAGATCGACCAGGGAACCTATACCGTCACGATCGGGAAGAGCGGGTATTCCACCGTTGAAAAGAAAGACGTGAAGATCAAGGGAGGCATCACGACCGATATCGGGACGGTCATGCTCGATAAAGCGCTCTATGCTGCAGATGTCACCGTCAAATCGCCGGTCATCACCACGACCGCGAGTGCAAATCCCTCCTATGACCTGATCGTCAGCAACAGTGGGAAGAGCGATGACACCTACCAGTTATCGGTCGAAGGCGCACCCGAGGAATGGTATTTCCGGTTCCGCGAAAGCACCGCCCAGAGCGTCGATCTCTCGGAACTGTTTCTCAAGAGCGGCGACGAAAAATCCCTCACCCTCGAAGCGATCCCGCC
>JAJRCL010000111.1 GCA_028679035.1 Methanomicrobiales archaeon
AGATCGACAAGGGACAGTTCATCATCGAGTATCCCGGCGGCCATAAGGGCATTTCCATGGATGAGCTCGAGGAACAGGGATACGGCCGGAGGCCGAACTGCCGCCGCTGCAAGATGAAGATCGTACGGCAGGCCGATCTCGCCGTCGGCAACTGGGGCGTCATCGGTGACAAGGCCGGCAAGGCTACCTTCGTCGAGGTCATGAGCGAGAAGGGCGCAAACCTGTTTAATGGTGCCGTCGCTGCCAACCAGCTTGTTGCGGAAAAGGCACCCGACAAGGGTGTCGAGATGCGCGCAAAGGTAGAAGGCGCGATGCTCAAGCTTGGTGACAAGTGGCGCCAGAAGTTCTTTACCGGTATCGGGAAGGATAAAGACCGGCTGAAGCTCATCATGAACGAAACCGCCCGGTGCATCAAGTGCTACTCGTGCATCGAAAACTGCCCGATCTGCTACTGTGTCGAATGTTCGACCAAGAAGCCCTACCTGGTGACTCCCGGACAGGTCCCGCCCAGTTTCATGTTCCACCTGATCCGCTTCACCCACATCTCGGACTCTTGTGTGAACTGCGGCCAGTGCGAAGAACTCTGCCCGGCAGAAATCCGTAACGCAACCTTCATGCATGCCCTGCAGACCGACCTGGAAGACATGTTCGGCTACAAGCCTGGCGTCGACATGAAACTGCCCATCCTCGCCCTCGTCGAAGAACCGACAGAACGCGAGCGGCTCTCGGCAACCGGAAGCGACCAGATCTTTGACATCTTCAAGAAGTAAGAGGAACCACGGGACAATCTCCCGTTTTCTTTTTTTTTTAAGACCCTTCCGGTGAGAATTCCAAGCATGCCTGCCACCCGGCATCACGAAAAACCAATAATCATAAATTATTCAATTTACGAATAGACCATGAGGAAAATTGTGGAAAATTATTACTTATTTTCGGTGATCATTCTTGTTGCGGTTGCATTGTTTGCGGGGTGCGCCGCAGAAAGTCCTGCAGGTCCTGAATGCAGTGTCGAAAGTATAACAGATTTTTTGCCGCATCTCGATGAAGGGCAATACACAACAACCGTGCAAGAAATCTTCACCAATAATAGTCCTCAGTTGTTTCCGTATTTCCAGAACCGTGAGGACTTTGTCCCGAATGTAGTGCGCGGGTGCCGGGCTATGTATACACCGCGTGAATTAACGGTGACAAAGGAAGGGCTGCCGATTTTTCTGATTGAGATATTTGAATTCAACAGTCCGCAGAATGCAGAAAAAGGGATGCAGATCGCCTGGGATGATTATGCCCTCCGATCCTTTGCCACCGGGAATGTATCGGTCATAAGAAATAATGTGAAAGTATCAAATTTTGTACATGAGGGATCGATCGATAATGGAACACCTGTCGGAACAGTGCCCATACGGACGGAGTATTTTTTCTGGAATAAGGATCGTTATGGGTTTATCCTCCTGTCAGGCTCCGGAGGGGCTCAATCCAGTCCATACAATGCAGGGATCATGCTCGTCGATGAAGTAATGCGGGCCTGTTGAGACCTGATGCAATTTTCCTTTGCCCCATCTTCGGGGCCGGAGGTCCTTAGCTTCCGCTTCGCTCATCCAGCGCTTCCCTGCTGCGCCGCTGGTAGAGCGTGACCGGATCCACTTCCTGGTACTCGGTGGGTCCGGTCCGCATAATGATCGTCTGTATACCGCTGTTCACGATCATTTTTGCGCAGAGGAAACAGGGCCAGATCTTTGTTAATTCTTCTGTTCCGACTTCATAACCGGCAAGATAGAGCGTGGCGCCGCGTGCCAGCTTTCCTGCCTGTAAAAGAGCATTCATTTCGGCGTGCACACTCCGGCATTTTTCATAATTGGATCCCGACGGTATGTTATGCTCCCTGCGCCAGCACCGCTGCAGCTCCGTACAGTCCATTTGTTTGCGGGGAGCCCCGGTATACCCCGTTGAAACGATAGTGTTATACTCATCGACGATGATGGCGCCGAAATTACGCCGCAGGCAGGTCCCCTGGTGGGCACAGCGGATAGCAAGGTCAAGGAAATACTGGTGCCGGTTGGTTCGCATCGGTCAGCGTATGCGTCAGACAGGTAAAAATGCAACCGTTGTTTCGGCGTGACATGAGAATCCGTTGCACAATGGATGGTGCCGCTCAGATCCGGAATTTACATGACAGTGGGAGAATTGCAGAGAATATTAAAATTTTGGGAAACAAGGAAATACTGTTGGTTCAACCCATAATACATTGATTAAAATCATTAAATTGGCTAAAATTCAAGTAAAATAAAAAACATAGAATTATATAAAAATTACAATAAATAATAATTCTGCGGAAAAGACTCCGTGCGCGTGGAAACGTTTCCGGTGTCTTGCCTGCAGATATGCATACTCCACCTCACGGAGGACCTCCCAGAGGTATACCGACAGGGACCGAATTGGGCGAATTGCCGAAAACCTGTACCAGTCCGGTCTGTGGGGCAATGGGAAAAGGAGCCGTCGGAAAACCTGCATTTGAGCCATGGTCGCCAACGTCGTATCTTCTGTGAAGTCTGCTGGTACGTATACGATGAAAACCGGGGAGAGCCTGCCAGTGGCTTTATGCCGGGAACGAGGTTTGTGGATCTTCCCGAATCATATGTCTGTCCGGTGTGCGGGCGGATGTACCATAAATCGGTGGGAAAAGGCAAATTCCGCCCATTGATGCTGTAACAGAATGAGAAAACGAAATCCGGTGTCATATCGGGCGTAACACAATTTTGATAATTAAAAAACTTTAATTTCATTTATAAATTAACATTAAATGATTTACAAATCCCTGCATTAAGATCGGACTGGAATTAAGAGTCATTTCGAAAAATATTAATAGGATTTTCGAGAAATTCTCTATTTGACCTATACGGGTTTAATAAGTTGCTGGTATAGGTAGGATGTTATGTGAGGTGTGTAAAACATGGTATTTCATCCACCAGTAGCCATTGTTGCTAAGGCCGGAGACGCCGGTAAATATAAGACCGGATTGCCCGCGTGGAACATGATTCTCCGTGGATTCCTGTCAGGTGCCTTCATTGCAATGGGCGGTGCCCTTGCAACCGTATGCAGCACAGGGATTGTCGCGAGCGCATCCGCAATCACGGCAACGCCAGGACTCGCATTCGGGTTCTCAAGTGCCGGTATCGGAGCGCTCATCACAGGAGCGGTGTTCCCGGTAGGGCTGATTATCACCGTGCTGACGGGTGCTGAACTCTTCACCGGTGACGCAATGCTTGCCCCGATGGCTGCATTTATCCACAAGATCTCATGGGCAGCAGTCATGAATCTCTGGGTCTGGGTATACATCGGAAACCTGATCGGATCCATCGTCTATGCCTACATTATGGCATATGGACCCTTCTGTGCCGTCGACCCGGTCACCCAGGCAGTATCCGCAACCGGATTCGGTGTGCGGGCTATCGGAATAGCAGCGTTTAAAGTCCAGTATGTCGGACTGATGGGCAACTGGTCTGCCTTCCTGAAGGCAATCGGGTGCAACTGGCTCGTCAACCTTGCAATCCTTCTCGGGATCTGTGCCGACGACCTGATTGGCAAGTTCTTTGGAATCTGGTTCCCGATCATGGCCTTCGTCTCGACCGGGTTCGAGCACTCTATCGCAAACCAGTACTTCATTTCCGCAGGGATTTTCACCAGCCAGTTCGCCTCCGCAGCTCAGTTGGCCACCATCAACCAGGCTCAGCTCGCAAACCTGAACTGGGTCGGTTTCTGGATGAACAACATGATCATCGTCACCATCGGTAATATCGTCGGTGGGATGTTCTTCGTTGGCGTACTTTACTGGGTAGCATTCCGGAAGGAAATCGCCGCCCTGAAGTAGATGCAATGAAGATCCGAAATATCAATGTGAAGATCCCGGTCGTTGCGACGGCCGCGGTGGTCTTCTTCACTATACTTTTATTTGTCACCTATCTCCTGACGCAGGATTTCTCCATCCTGATCTGGGGAATCCCCACGATCGTGATCCTGTTCCTGATACCGATAGCGCTCAACTACATGAGCCAGAGTTCGTATCTGGACGTTATTCCCGATTACGAAAGAACGGCAAAAACGGTGCGCATCAAGGGGATCAACCTGAACATGATCGGTCAGGCGGTCCGTTTTGAAGGCGTTGTCGTACGGGTCTATTTCCGTTACCTGAACCGTCCTCAGTACCTCATCGCCGACCAGTCCGGAGAGATCTCGGTGAAAATGTTCACGTCTCCACAGGAAGACGTGCAGGTCGATGACGTTGTCGAAGTGCTCGGGCAGGTAATCCGGCGCTACTTCTTCACGGGAGATGCAGTGGTCAACTGCGTCCGGATCCGTAAAATCGGAAAAGGGAAAAAATCAGAAAACGAGAAAAAATAATTCCTCGTTTCTCAGGTAAATCCCCCGTTGAATTTCTCGTTTAAGGATTTCTTCTGCGCACCGGTGAGCTCCCGGATGTAATCGTCGAAGAAGTGAATCCTCGTCGAAACCGGGAAAGGTATCCCGATTGTGGAGAGAATCGCCTCTCCCGGCTCGAGCGTCTGGATTTCCGTGTCCATCCGGGAGAGATCCTGCTTCGCACTGCTCCCAATGATCTCCCGGTCGCCGCGGTCCGCAAGCCCCATGATCACAAAGGTGTTCAGCTGTGCAAGAACGCGTGAGTCTACGTTCCGGGGCTGCTGGGTGATCACGCAGAGACCGACCCCAAACTTTCTTCCCTCCATCGCACACTCCCGGAAGACCTGCGTACTCCGTCCTCCTGCTCCCAGTACCCGCTGGGCTTCTTCGATGACGATCAGTGAGAGGTGCCCTTCCCGGCGGTCTTCTTGTGCACCGCTTGCTGCCTCACCTCGTTGTTTCTGCATGATATTCCGTGTGATGACAGAGAGGACAAACAGTTCGCTGCGTTCCCCCATTCCCGGTATATCGATGAGCACGACGCGGTTCTCCTCCAGCCGTTTGAGGATCTCAGGGATGGAGGAACCCTGGTGGCGCAGGAAGGAGTTGGACTTTACCAGGATCCCGATGCGCCGCTTCGTAACCGTGAGTGTCGACGGGGAAAACGTACGTATGCGCCGGGCGATGTCCGGGTGAGGGCCGGTATAGGGAACGTCGGAGAAATTCTCGAAATCGGTCGTACTGAAGAAATCGATGAGCTCAGACCCGTCATAATGCTCAAGCACCTCGATCAGTTCATGCTGGGCCGGGGAATGGTCGAAGAGGAGAAGCAGGTCGGATGCCCGGAAATCATCATATTCCAGGGTCAGGCGGTTGAGACTGTACTTCTTGCGATACTCTTCGGGGCCGGTCGTGAAAACCGTGAGCCCAGCCCTTCCCTCCTGGTAATGGAGAAGCCCGCGTGAGGGATGTCCGGTGGAAGAGGGCACCCCAAGGGTGTACTCGCCGTGGGGATCCACGATAAGGACGCCAAACTTTTGCTCCTTCATGCACGAAGCGCAGAAGACTTTCATGAAGTTGCTTTTTCCCATACCCGTGGTCGCAAAAACTCCCATGTGCTGCGGCATCACCCGGGCGGGGAGAGCAACCCGCACCTCACGCAGTACATCCTGACCGGATTTCATCACGCCGACTTCGATCTCCCCCATCACCTGCACAAGAAATGAGAGGTCCTTTGCCTGCGGGCGCTCGACCGAGGAAAACTTTGTCGGGATCGTGCGGGGTCGGCGGAAATAGCCGTCCGACCCAACGAATCCCAGGGGTACTGCTTCGGCGATGAGGTACACATCGTCCCCAAGGTGATAGAAATGGTCTGCATACGGGCGCGTATCCCAGCGCGGGTCGGCGAAGTTCGCTTCCTGGAGCAGATCAGTGATCTTTGCATAGAATATGAGGTTCTTGACCGGATCCGTGATCTTCATGATCTCGCCGATGAAAATCATGGCGTCATAGGGAACCGCAAACCGGTACGAAAGGACACTCTCCCCGATGAGCCGGAATTTGGAGCGGTCCCGCAGATCAATATCGTGCAAGCTCGTCATGGTAATCTCCGAACAGATCATGGAATTCTCCGTAGCCCATCCCTCGTTCCGCAACCGCAAAGAGGAGATCATGCCGGATCTCCTCCGCAAGATCGATATCGATCAGGGCTGTACGGTGTGCGTCGACGAGGGGATAGGGGTACCCGGGCAGCCGTGCGTCCGCCGCATATGCGGCGAGTGCCGGGAATGCCCGCGCCGCGTACTCATCGTTGTCCGCATATCCTGCAGGAAATTCCACCTTGAATCCACGGGGGGCATCCGCAGAGAGCCTTCCCACATAGATCTCGTTCTGATAGAATTCGTTGTATTGCGTCGAAACGAGTATATCCCGGGGAATTTTCACATACCATGCGCCACGCATATCCCAGCGGGCCGCAAGTCCGCTCACCGCCGGTAACAGCGGGTACCCTTTTCCCCAGGTCGCAGACGTCTTTTTCGTGACCGCCGCGAGGAAAACGTCCCGCTTTGCGCAGGTCTCTTCTATCTCCGCAAGGATTGGGTGGTGTGCAGCATGACTCACGCGCAGGGCCCCGTCCACGAGGAGGATATCTCCGGCGGAGAGCTCCTGGGAGAGAAGGAGCATGGCGGCATACTCGAGCGTTTCCCGCAGGATCCCAACTGTCCATTCCGGATCCTTGTTCGGGAGCGGTTCACGAGGCGAATGGTGAAACGATTCCTGAAAGATCTGGGTAAAGTCGGCGTTTTCCGGGTCCGGACCCAGCATTACGACCCGCACCGGCGTCGCCCTCAGACGGGAACGGCTGCCTCCGTGAAACACGCTCACTGCAGCACGGACCGCGCCGACCGAAAAATGCCCCCCGTTGCAGAGTATCGCTTGGGATCCGTCGACCGCAGCAACCTTTCCCGGAAATACCGGGTGAATCGAATGGAATGAATCGCGGGACAGATTTCCCTGTTCCATGAAAAGATCGACGAGAGTCTCCGGCAGTATGTCCCGGATCTTCGAAGCGGTGTCTTCCAG
>JAJRCL010000112.1 GCA_028679035.1 Methanomicrobiales archaeon
ACACCACGGCATACAGCCGCGGCGGGCCGACGCTGCCATGAGGAGAGGTCTTAATCAGACATTTCCCATGCACTTTTTTTGAAATAAAAAAAATTTCGACGACGGAGGTCAATGTTGTTCAGATGTTGTGACACTGTACAAGTATCACATCTGACGATCAAATGCTTGGCGAACCGATCGAAAGATTCGTTCTGACCCGATCTCATCTGCTTCTGCGGGCATACCTGAATCGCGCCAGCGTCTTTTGGATCCCCATAAGAATATCACGATCAGAGCCGTGATAGCAATGAGCCCATAACCGATAGCCCCATCATATAGTTCGAACGCCGAACGACTACCGGGAAATATGCTCCTTCCCGTATTGGTCACGGCATGAAGGATTATAACTGCAAAGACGCTTTGTCCCGTGTTGTTATAGAGCCAGACACTCAGAATCCGGAAACTGATGGCCAGGATAACTCCTCCCCAGATAAACAATCCGAGGGTCTGGCCAATTGAAATCTCCGACGGGAAATGCCATACTGCATGGATCAACCCGATGATGAGGCTGGCAGTCAGTGCGGTGTACCGGGCTTGCATGGGATCGGTGACATATCCTGTATAGCCAAGCTCTTCACCGGCAGCGGCAAAAAAGAACGCAATAAAGAGGAGTGGTGTCAGAAGGGACGGGTTCCAGACAGTTGGGACCGGTAGTCCGATGAGACGCATGATCACGTAGGTTAGCACGTAGATAAACGGCGTCAGGAAAATGATAGGAACAAACCATGCGTTATTCGTGATCCTCTTATAATCGAAGGCTCTTTTCAACAGATTCTTTACCCCTGGAAGTTTCTCTTCCCGGTACACAAGGATGGATGCCGCTACCATCGGGGTAAAAGTAGCCACAATGTCGGTCACGGGAAGATTATCCACGGGAAGCTTAATCGGATAAATGACATTCAGCACCCAAAGTGGAATAGAAAGAGCGTAAACCAATACAAAGAATAGAAATGGTGACCTCTTTGGTGTGCTGGTGTTCAAGCCCGCAGTCTCCTTGAGGGCTTGAAATAGTTTGGATTGTATAAGAACGTTCTTCTCATCCTGCGATCTTGGTCTTTTCTCGACATACCATGCTTGAACCCACACGGTAACTTTTAAATATATAAAACCCTAACATTATGTAAATATGCTGGAAGGATCCGAGGACTCCCGCCTCTTTGACATACTCGGTAACAGGAACCGCAGGAGGATCATCGAACTCCTCCAATCGAAACCCTGTTTTGTTACCGAGATTTCAGAACGGCTGGTCCTCAGCCCGAAGGCAGTGATTGAACACCTCCAGCTGATGGAGAATGAGCGGATTCTCTCCTGCTACTGCGATGAGCGGCGCCGGAAGTATTATTTCCTGGCAGGAGACATCAGCGTCAACGTCCACATTGAGACGACAACAAGGAGGGCCGGCGCACCGGAAGGGAGGAATCTGATCGAGGATCCTGCAGGAGTATTCCTCAATTCCCTTGCGATGCTGCGCCGGATGCTGCTCGCACGCGAGAACCTTGTCGCAAACCTCGAGCAGCTGGAACAGGACATCGACATGAAAGTGAATGATGTTCTGAAGACGAGCAGGAACCTCCTGCTCACAGAGACAGAGACCGACCTTATCCTTGCCCTTGCACACTATGACCTCACCCGCACCGAAATCCAGAAGTTCACCGGCACTCCGATGCAGGAGCTTGCCCCGACGCTCCGGAGTCTCGTGAAGCGGGGGATCATCGAAGAGAGGGATGCGCACTACATGCTGCGTGGTATACATGCAAAGTAACCCGAACGACGACATATTCAGGACGATATCGAAGATCATGGAAGATCTCGTGAAGAAGCTTGCTCTCCAGGAGGGTCCCCAGTTCGTCGGCTATACGATCATTACTGGTCCAGGAGAAGCACCGGAGGTCATCCGGCTGGATCCTTCAGCCCGGGAAGAAACGGAAATTGACTGTGAAATGGAGGAGCTCGAGGACCGGTTTTACATAACGGCGGATGTCGTCTCAGACGAGAATTGCCCCACCTACGCAGAAATACGTCCCCGATCGGTAACCATCTCGTCCGGTGGCAACGAACAGGTGATCGAACTTCCCTGTGAAGTCGACCTGGTCCGCAGTTACTACGAAACCCGTCACGGGGTGATGGACGTCGTCTGTGTAAAAAGGGCTCCTCTTCCCTGACTTCGGAACAATCCTTTTTTCTTCAGTCGATTCATTCCCCTTAACAATGTCCTCCTATCCGTCCTACCGTGAACTGCACGAGAATGGCACACTCGCAGAACGTGTCAGGACTGCGATGCAGATGCTCACCTGCTGCGAGGTCTGCCCCCGGCGGTGCCGGGTAGATCGCACCGCGGGGGAAATCGGCTATTGCCAGGCCGGTTACCTGCCCGCCGTCTCCAGTTACAATCCGCATTTCGGAGAGGAGGCTCCCCTGGTCGGACTTCATGGATCCGGGACGATCTTCTTTGCGCACTGTAATATGCGATGCGTCTATTGTCAGAACTTTGAAATCAGCCAGTGTAAGGCCGGGAGGGAAGTATCGTTTGATGATCTGGCCCGCATGATGCTCTCCCTGCAGGACCGCGGCTGCCATAATATCAATCTGGTGTCCCCATCGCACTTTGTCCCCCAGATTCTCAACGGTATCGCGATCGCGGCGGAGAGAGGGCTCGATATTCCTATCGTCTACAATTCCGGCGGGTATGATAGCATGGAGACCCTTCGCCTTCTCGATGGGGTGGTGGATATCTACATGCCGGATGCGAAGTATGGGAGCAATGACATTGCCCGGGCGCTTTCGGATGCCCCCGATTATGTCGACCGGATGCAGGAAGCGCTGCGGGAGATGCAGCGGCAGGTGGGAGATCTCGTATGCCAGGGAAGAATTGCCCAAAGAGGTATGATC
>JAJRCL010000113.1 GCA_028679035.1 Methanomicrobiales archaeon
CGTATGAGTCCAGGGCTCGACCAGGCACACCGTCCCGGGATCGGAAAATGCGACAATCGCCTCCCTTGCTTCCCGCACGTTTCCGATCACGCGTCCGGCATCCTCTTCGCGGATCGCACGCATGGTCCCGCCCGTCAGGTCAAAGATGCGGAGGTGGGAACTTTCGACATCCCGGATCTCAAAATACCCCTTGCCCATCCGGATCACATCCCCTCGCTGGTAAAAGGGCAGCCGCAGAGAATAGGTGATCCGGTAGAGGGGACGGCCATTCTTCTCTCCGACCAGTTTCGGGTGCGTGGTATACTTTCCGCCAAATACTGAGGTTATCCTGCTGGCGATTTCCTGTCCGAGATGCTGCGTGCCGACGACAATGTCGAGACCCTCTTTCAGTTCATCGATGCGGGATACGAAGGACAGTCGTTCCCCGCCTTCGAGAAGACGGCGTTCGGTTTCGCATGCAATTTCCGCAGCCGTTTCCTTCTCATGCATCGAGAGCAGCCGCCGGTCTGCCCGTACCTGCACGACCCCTTCGTAATATCCCCCGGCGATTTTGCTGCAGCGGTCGCACTGCTCCCCCCGCCACTGGATCTCGAGGATCCCGGTGCACTGGAGCGGTGCGTCACCGAGACGGGCCGTAATCGTGAGATGTGCGGTGGAGCGGTTGGATGTTCGGTCCACCACCCGTATCTCTACTTTGGGGGAACGTACCTCGGGATGGAAGTGGACGCCGCCGAGGACTGCCACCCGGGCAATGTGCTCCCGATCCGCCCGCTGGTCAACCCACGCAGAACCGGTCTTCTGTGCAACACAAGTCGGACAGAGAATAACCTCTACCCGGGGAGCAATGGTCACCCATGCCGTCTCCTGTGCCCTGCAGCTGCCGCAGATACCAACGGAGGGCGCACCGCACCGTGGGCAGAAACCTTCTGTTAAACCAACCATCATACCCGGAAAATCTGGGCGTGGGGAACCCCGCTGAAGATGATACAGCCCTTTTCCGTAATAAGTTCCATATCAATCGCGATCCGTACGACATGTTTTCCCATCAGGTTGATGTTCCCGGCGTCCCGCAGTGCTTTCCGTACCTCTTCCTCGTTCGCCGGAGTTGAACCGTAGAAGGATTCAGAGATCACGATTTCCACATCACCATGCGTGAGCCGTTTTCCCATGAGTTCCCTGTCGCACGCTGCCACAACGTCCCCCTGGGGAGAACGGTGGATTTTAAGAAACATTCCAAGATAATTTCTTTTTAGCGGTTAATTAATTATTCCTGGTTAAGAAATCCAGCGATTTTACAGGCATTTTCCGGTTCCTTGAAAATCGATTCCTCATGCCGGTGAAAAAATTATTCTTTCGTATCTTTCCGCAGGACTTTTGCCCCTTTCGGGATGCCATCCACGATGGCGATGTACCGTAATGTGACCGTTCCCGTTTTTCTTGGAACTTCCACGACCCGGTCACCGTCGGAAACCGTTGGTGATTTTATCGCGATACGCCCTCCTCTCTCGAGCGGAAAAGTAATTACCTTGTCCCCTTTTTTAATAGGGTCGGTTTTAATAATCGCATAATTGCCGTTCTCCAGAGGGAAGAGCACGATCGCATCGGTGACTTTTGCCATTACTGAAACGTGGTATCCGGTGCGTAAAGAATCCTGTTGTCCGAGGAGAAATGGAATGCGAATGTCCGACAGCGCATGGAGAAAAACAGCGGATTGCCCCATTACACAGGCAATCGCACGTCGACACCGTATACCTTTGCCACGGTTTCCGCGTGTATCCGCCATACGTCTTCTTCGGAGATTGCATGTTCATGCAACAGGTGCAGCGTGGAGCGGGGAACGGATTTCGGCCCGGAAACAGCCCCCGGACGCGAGTCTTCATCCATGAAATCCGATTCCATCAGAAACCGCACGTTCCTTTTACACAGGTCAGGGATCGCGGGATGGCGTGCGAGGAGCGATGGTACAAGGGGTGTTTCAGGAACGGCATAATGCTTGATGACCCGCAGGGAATCGATACCGCTTTTCCGGGCAAGTTCTGCGATATCGCTGCAGGGTCCGCTTTCTGCATGGATCTGCAAAGCACAGTGGTGATCGGCGGCAAGAGCGATCGCATGGATCAGTACCTGCTGGGACGCCTCCATGATTTCCGGGGATGCAGCGTAGTGCGGCCGGCCGCTTTTCAGTCCGACCGCCTTTCCCTCAGCAACATAGCGTGCGGCGGTGGACAGTCCGTCCTGCATCACCGCGACCGCACCGTCCATACCGCAGATACCGGATAACCGGGTGATTTCTGCCGGGTGAACGCCCAGAACAATGAATACGCCAAGGCCAAGGGAGCGTACCTGTTCGGCAGTGGCGATCGTCGCGTCAAAGACCGCTGCGAAGCCGCTGCCGTCCCGCGGGAGGATCCCATGTGACCAGGACGGTTTTGTGACCAGGACCATATGGGTGCCCCCTGCCCGCTGGAAGTCCTTCGCAGCCTCAATGCCTCTCCCGTTGATAGGGTCCAGGTGGATGTGATTATCGGTGATCGGAAAGGCGGGAGGCTTCATGCAAACGAGATAATTTTCATCATCGGGTAGTCATTTTCCATAGCGAGTGTCGCGTGGCAGTGTGCGGTGCGCACCTGTGTGGTGATTTCGGCTGCAATCATCGCTCCCCGCAGCTCAGTATACCCGAAGGCATTGGGGTTCATTAATTCCTGATTCAGGTGCACCCGGACATCCTCGACATGCGGCTGCAGCCGGGCTGCGGTTGCCATCGCCAGTTCCAGTGTCGGTGCCGTGGCGCGGGAGACCGGTGTGCCGACGAACTGGTGATAGAGGGCTCCGAGCTTGATGCCGGCCTCAAAGGCCGCTTCCTCACGGTCCGAGGTGATGGAAGAGGTTGGGATTGCGGGGATCCGATCGCTCATGTCAGACCGCCGATCCCCATGTACCCCGCAACCCCTGGAACCTGGTCAGGAAGACAACAACGATCGCACCGGATCCGACACCCACAGCAATGATCCGCACAATGATGCCGAGGACCGGAATGAGGGTGAGAATGGTGAACAGGATAAAACCGGCCGTAAAGAGCAGGTACGGGTTCGCATGCATCTTCAGGGATCCGAGCACAACACTGCCCAGCGCGGAGGAGGCGATCAGGCTCGCCGCCATGAGCAGGCCGATGAAGGGAAGCAACCCCATCAGGGCGACGGGAATACCGATCATGGTCACCGCAATGATGACAAGGATGATCGCGCTACCGACGATGGTCCCCCACCCGATAAAGAAGTCCTTGACCGGGGATCGGCGCACCTCTGCTTCAGCGGCTGAATACGGCCCGGGGAAGAGGGCGATCAGCACGAGCCCGAGCACCAGGAACCCGATGGTAAGCGCGATATCGAAGAAGCTGACCCCGAAAACGCGATTATTGTCCGGACGGGTGTAGACCACTTTTCCGGCATTCCCGTTATTGACGAAGTTCTCGGCATTCACGGTAAGGGTCCCCTTCACCGTGCCGTCATTCACCATGGTATTTCCGGATGCAAGGACGTCCCTGCTGACTGTGGCATTTCTGCCGATCGCGATCGTACCGCCTGCAAGGACCGCATTCTTCGCATCGGCGTTCAGCTGTACCTCTCCTCCGGCCACGACGACCTTACCGCCAACCGGTGCGTTCACCATCACCGAACCACCGGCGGCAATGACGTCTCCGGTGACCGGGGCATTGATGATGATCTGCCCGCCGGCAACGATCAGGCTCTCCACGGGTGCGTTGACAGTGACCATACCCCCGGTCGCGATCACGTCATCGTTGATCGGGGTATCAATGGTCACCTGCCCCCCGTTGCGCAGCTCGAGTGCCGCACCTGGGGTGAAGAGGAGGATCAGAACAAGGAAGAACAGAACTGCAGTTTTTGCACGCATAGGCTGGAATCGCTTTTGGGGTAAATGAGGATTGCGGCTCAACGGACAAAAGAGGAGATCGCGTCTCCCCGGCAGGGAGGTGCCCCGGGTAATCCCAGCTTATGGAAGTCTCATATCAATTGCAGCACACCGTGACGCGGCTCGATCGCTTCCCCGTGCCGGATGAGCAGCTCCAGCTGGGACTC
>JAJRCL010000114.1 GCA_028679035.1 Methanomicrobiales archaeon
CATTCGCGGCGCGGACCGATGCAGGGCGGCATGAGATTTTTATCGAGCCACGGGACAGCGCCGAGGCCGGCATTGCCCTCAAACGTTTTCTCGAACTCCCCGGAACCGGAAAATCCGGTGTGTTATTTGCAGTGTGCGGCGGAAAATGGAGCGAAGGCCTGGACTACCGGGGGGATCTCCTTTCCGGGGCAATGGTTATCGGTCTCCCTCTCGCGCCCTACACACGCGTGCGCAGAATGGTGATCCAGTACTTTACCGGCAGATTCGGGGAAGAAGGAGAATTCCTGAGTTATATGCTTCCTGCGGTGAACCGGGCGCTGCAGGCTCTGGGGAGAGTCATACGGACACCGGAAGACCGGGGGATTTTAATCCTCGGGGAGAGAAGATTCCTCGAACCAAAAATACGTCTGGCACTTCCTCCCTGGCTGCAGCAGGAGATGCAGGTCGTGCAATCGGATCACATTAAGGAGGTACTCGCAGCATGGCAGTGATCACCGGGTCAGCAAAATTCGGATTATGGTACGTCGAAGTCTCGTGGGAGGGTAACCGTGTATACCGCGTACGGTTTTCCCCGTCAGCAACCATTGGACCGGTCCCCGCTGCGGTGCAGCGGTACGTCAGCGGATTGTGTCCTGATTTCTCCGCCCTGACGAGCCCGGTGCTCGAGGAGGAAGGGGTCTTTGCAGAAATATACCATTGTGTGCGTGCGATCCCCTACGGGGAGACCCGGACATATGGGCAGATTGCCCAGGCAGCCGGTACCGGTCCGCGCGTAGTCGGGAATGCGATGGCCCGCAACCCCGTGCCCCTGATTATCCCCTGTCACCGGGTCGTGGCCGCCAACGGGCTGGGAGGATTTACTCCGTCGCTTGAGATCAAAAAGGCGCTCCTTGCGATGGAGCAGAAAACGAAGAGACGGGAAGGACGATCGAATGGATAACCCCACACACCGGTTCCTTGTCCTTGGTTCCGGAGCGGTCGGCCGGTCCATCACCGCACTCGTATACTTCAGGAAATCACGTGCAGGAAAAGGAGGTTCCCGTTGAGGTCAGCGATTATCCTCGTCGGGGGGGAGGCAAGCCGTGCCGGAGGGATGGAGAAATATTTTTTCCGGTTAGGAGGAAAGACCTTCATCGAACGGCTTATCGATACGGTCCAGGGAACTGTTGACGAAATCCTGCTGGTCACGAAAAGCGAGGAACAATGTGAACGATTCTCCCACTTTTCTCCGGTCGTCTGTGTCCCGGACATCCGGAAGGGCATGGGCCCTATCGGGGGCATCCACGCGGGGGCCCTGCATGCACGGGGAGATCTGGTGTTTGTCGCCGCCTGCGATATGCCCTGCATCAACCGGGAAATCATCGAGTTTCTTTTTTCCCACATCGGCGACCACGACGCGATCATCCCCCGGTGGGATCACGACCGGCTTGAGCCGCTGCATGCAGTCTATCGAAGAGAGGTGCTTCTCCGGTATCTCGCGACTCATACATCCCTGTCGCTCCGGGATATGGTGCGCAATCTGCATGCACGGTACGTCAGCGTAGAGGATCTGAGAAAAATGGATCCTGCGCTTTTGACATTCACCAATATCAACCGTATTGAGGATCTGGAAGGCGTCCCAGATACGGAAGAGCATCCCGATCAGAAATAGAAGTTCCTCCAGAGGCAATGTTTTTCTTAAATTGGTAAAATTGGAAGGATTTTTCCCTCTTACCGGTAGTTGTGCCTGTTACAATACCGGGATGAAATTGAGAGAAGCGGAATTCATGCAATACCTCTGGTGTGTCGGCGGAGGTCCGTCATCGAAAACATGTCCCAGGTGTGCATCGCACCGTGCACAGAGTACCTCAGTCCTGACCATCCCGTAACTCTGATCCACTTTATGAACCACATTTTCTTTCGCGACCGGTGCCGTGAAGCTCGGCCATCCTGTTCCTGATTCGAACTTCGCTTCTGAGCTGAAGAGATCAGTCCCGCAACAGATACACTGGTAGATCCCTATGCCATGGAAGTCGTGGTATTTTCCGGTGAATGCAGCCTCGGTGCCGGCGTTCCGGCTGATCCGGAACTGTTCGGGAGTGAGGATCTCCTGCCACTCCTCGTCGGTACGTTTCACTTTCGGAAGGTCCTGGTACTGTTTCGTCCTTGCATTATAGAGTCTGACCATCCTTTCTCCTGTCACGGCACAGCACTGATCACTTGCGCAGATAAATAGGTTACGGCGGGTTTGTGGCGTAAAAGAAACGACGTATTTCGCAACTTTATCCATTCGGGGCGCAGTATTACGAGATCGAAATCCACGAGCGGTTGACCGTACACACACTGCTGACGCGACGCATTCGATCGCTCGTTTATTTCGGATCCTGCAGAAAGAACCGTTATTGTTTCCACGAATTAAAAACGAAATGCTCAAACTCCACTGCAGAGATATTCTTTTTTCTGGAAAGGGGTACACCCGCAAGTGATTCTGCAGCGACCTTCACGACGCCCGCTTTTCCCGGGGCCCGGTTTTTCGGCATTGCCCCGAATGATTGTGCTGTTCGTCCTGGTACTGGGAGGTATCGTCCTGCCGGGTTCTGCGATCGATGTGACCGGTTTTGTGCAGATCACGAGTCCCGGGACCTATATTCTTCAGAACGACATCCTCACCAGCCCGAAGCTGATCTGTATCAACATATCATCATCGGATGTGATTTTCGACGGTAACTCGTTCACCATTGACGGGGTCGACGCTGCAGGCACATACGGGATATACGTGCACAACAATAACGCGGCACTGCAGAACGTTTCTGTACGCAACGTACGGATGCAGGACTGGCAGCACGGGATCTTTTTCTACAACGTGCAGAATGGCAGCGTTGAGAACTGCACCCTGTCTTCGAATACCCAGTATGGGTTGTACATCTCCATGGTGGGAAACCTCACCGTGCAGCACAACACAGCCGCATCCAACGGCCTTCGTGGGATAGCGATGGATTTCACCCGGAATTCCACGATTGAAGACACCACAACGGCCGGGCAACCTTTCGGTATCAGGATGTCGTTCTCGTATAACAATTCACTCCGGCGGAATTTTCTTACATCCAACACCTATGGGGTGTACTGCTCGCAGTCGAGCGGCAACACCATCGCGAATAACTCGTTCAATAACACGTACAATACCGGATTTGGTGATACCGCTTCTTCCAATGTCTGGAATCTGTCAGGATCGGCAGGATCGAGCATTACCGGAGGACCGTACACTGGCGGAAACGCCTGGATATATCCAAACGGGACCGGATTCTCTGAGATAACCGAAGACCGGGACCATGATGGATTCTGCGATCAGTCGTACGCCATGAACAGCGGGAACACAGACCTGCTGCCGCTTGCTTCCGTCACCGGGCAGCACAGTCCGGTATTCGGTACCGATCCGCTGCAGATGCTTCTCCCCGGCGATGGTTCATCCCCGTCACATCCGACAGCGCTCTACTATCTCTACGATGGGAACCTTCCGGACGGGAGAGCTGGTTCCCCTGATACACTCCGATTCAGGGTCGTTATGGAAGAGGGCGGACTCTCGGTCACGGCAAATGTTTCAGAGGTGGACGGGACCCTTCCACCACTCGCCCCCTATCTCGTGGCCGGAAACCAGTATTATTTCTCCCATATACTCGGGTCTGCAACACTGGGCAACACCGCAACCCTGATGCGCGACGTCCCCGTCTCTGCGCAGATCGGGAAATTTGTCAATGCAACCGGTACCGGCGGAAATCCCGACTCGCTCATCGCCGTGGTGAATGCAAATTTCTCCCGCAGCAGCCCGGGGATCAGCGG
>JAJRCL010000115.1 GCA_028679035.1 Methanomicrobiales archaeon
TCATTATCTGCGGTAATTATATTGCCGCTATCAGCATTTTTTAAAATATCCTGGTTAGTGCGGGCGCTCACAGCCGGATCCTGGCTATGGTTCCCAATGAAAAATTACCACTGGAACTGTACGAACCGACGGTGTCAAGGAACCGTATTTATGGGGAATTTTTGCATCTTCAGGTCCGAAGTTGTTGAAGTTACAGGAGTATAGAGGGAGAGAATAATGGCGGGCAAGAAGCGAAAGAGCAAGAAGAACGGACATGCCGGAGAAGAAGGAACACCGAAGGAAACGGAAACGCCGGCGATGGAGATAAAAACGCCGCCTCGCGCCATCGTCGGGATTGGTGCGTCGGCCGGGGGTCTCGAAGCACTCGAACAGTTCTTTTCGCACCTTCCGGATAAGACGGGAATCGCCTTTGTGGTTGTCACGCACCAGGATCCCCATCGCGAGGGGCTGCTAGCAGAGCTCATCCAGCGGTTCACCCCGATGCCGGTCGTGGTGATCGAGGATCGCACGCAGGTCCAAAAAGACACAGTTTATGTTATCCCGCCGAACGCAGACCTCTCCATTCTTCACGGCACCCTCACTCTCATGGAACCGGTCCTGACGAAAGGGCTGCGATTGCCCATCGATCTCTTCTTCCGCTCCCTCGCCGATGACCAGGATGGAAAGGCTGTCGGTGTTATCCTCTCGGGGATGGGGTCGGACGGAACCCTCGGTGCCCGCGCCCTGAAAGAGCGCAACGGTGTGGTAATGGTGCAGGATCCGGGTTCAACCAAATTCACCAGCATGTCCGAAAGCGCGATTGCTACCGGGCTCGCAGACTATATCGCACCGGCTGAAGACCTCCCGAAGCTGCTCATGGGGTATGTTGAACATTTATCCCAGCTCCCCCCGGACCAGTTTGTTCCTTCCGCGGCCTTTGAGAACAACCTTTCACAAATCTTTATCCTGATTCGGACGCGGACCGGCCATGACTTTTCTCTGTACAAGCGGACAACGATCCGTCGCCGGATTGCACGCCGGATGAGTATGCGCCTGATCACCCGGATTGAGGATTATGTCCGGTACCTGCGGGAAAACCCGCAGGAGCTGGAAATCCTCGCCCAGGAGCTGCTCATCGGGGTAACCCGGTTTTTCCGGGATTCGGAAGCCTGGGATACGCTCCAGAAAGAGGTGCTTCCTGAGCTGATCAAGTCCAAACCGGGGCAGAGTGTAGTGCGGGTCTGGGTCGTGGGCTGCTCCACGGGCGAGGAAGCCTACAGCATGGCGATCGTCCTCCATGAACTGCTGGAAGAGCAGCAGAGGCGCGGAGATGTTCGGGTCCAGATTTTTGCCACCGATCTCGATCAGGAGGCCATCGAAACTGCACGGAGCGGAAGGTACCCCTCGAATATCGCGATGGATGTGTCCTCTCAACGGCTGGATCGGTTCTTCTCCCAGGAGGGCGACGATTACCGGATCCGCCAGGAGATTCGGGAGACCGTGATTTTTGCGCCGCAGAATGTCATCTCGGATCCCCCCTTCACCCACATGGATATCCTCTCCTGCCGGAACCTGCTTATCTATCTCTCGCCCGAGCTCCAGAAGAAGCTCATCCCCCTCTTTTACATTGCACTTGACCCGGGCGGGATACTCTTTCTTGGTACGGCGGAGACGATCAGCAGGTATACAGATTTTTTCAGTGTTGTGGACAACAAGCAGAAAATCTTTAAGAGAAAGGAGTCCGCTTCCCGGGTGGCGGTCCAGCTCGACTTGCCCGTGGGGTTCCGTTCCCCGGTCAGCAGAGCCGGTGAGGAACGGGCACTACCGGCTCCTGCACGGGGTGTTTCAATGGCCGATATCACGCAGCGAAACCTGCTCGAAGGGTATGCACCCCCGGCGGTCCTCGTCCGTGAGAATGGAGATGTGGCTTATATCCACGGACGGACGGGGAAGTACCTGGAACCACCCCCGGGGAAGGTGATCATGAATATTACCGCGATGGCCCGGGAAGGGCTCCAGTATCCGCTGACCACAGCCCTGCGGGCGGCAGTAAAGGAGAAACATGAGGTTATTGTGCAGGACGTTCAGGTCAGGAGAAACGGCGGTTACCAGAGGATCCGTCTGACCGTCCGCCCGGTTCTACCGCAGAGGGGCGCGGAAGATCTCTTCCTGGTGGTATTCGAAGATGACCAGGAGCCGGCACCACAGCCCGCCCCTGAGAAGGAAGGTGCTGAAAAGGGAATTTCCACGGAGTCCGCCTGTGAGCAGCTGGAGCGTGAGCTTGCCTCAACCAAGGCATACCTGAAGAGCACGGTGGAGGAGATGCAGTCATCTCAGGAGGAGATGAAATCCATGAACGAGGAGCTCCAGAGCACGAACGAGGAGCTCCAGAGCACGAACGAGGAGATGATTACGGGTAAGGAGGAGCTGCAGTCCCTCAACGAAGAGCTGCTCACCGTGAATACGGAACTCCAGAAAAAGATCGAAGCGCTCTCGCAGAGCACCGATGATATGCAGAACGCGATCCGGAGCACCGAGATCCCTCTTCTTTTCCTCGATAATCAGCTCCGGGTGCGGAGGTTCACTGAACCAGTCAGCGGGATCATCCGTCTGATGGGAAGTGATATCGGGCGGCCGATCGCCGACTTTTCGATCAACCTCAAAGACCAACACCTGGTGGAAGATGTGAAGGAGGTGCTGGAGACCCTGCAGCGGGTAAAAAAGCTGGTGCAGACCCCCGAGGGGCAGTGGTTCGAGATGCGGATCCTTCCGTATCGCACTGCCGAGAACCGGATCGCCGGGGTGGTCATCACGTTCACGGATATCACCGAGACCAAACGGTATGAGATCTCACTTCTCGATGCCCAGGCATATGCCGAGAACATCATCGCGACCATTCGCGAACCCCTCATCGTGCTGAACGCTGAACTACGGGTGGTAACCGTGAACCGTTCGTTCTGTCGGACTTTCCAGGTAACCCGGGAGGAGGTTGAGGGAAGACTGATCTACACGATAGGGAACAACCAGTGGGATCTCCCGGATCTCCGCCGATTGCTTGAGGATATCTTATCAAAAAATTCGGAGTTCGAAAACTACCGGGTGGAGCAGGACTTTCCCCGGCTCGGTCACCGCGTCATGCTGCTCAATGCCCGGCGGATCCTCACCGCTGCCGGACCGCACCTCATCCTCCTTGCGATCGAGGATATCACTCTCCGCCCAATCTCCGAGAATGAACATTTGCAACTGACCAAGGTCGAACACTAACTCTCCACGCTGCACAGGGTGATGGTGGTGGGTATCTGCCGCTGCCCATGCCCGCAGCGGTCGAAGCTCGAACCGGTAAGTATTTGGCCCTCTTATTCGCCCCGCCCGGCACCTTCGATCCTCGGGCAACGCCGGTCCTCCCTCCTGCAAAGGGATGATACACGGTTCGCAAATTACCGACAGATGGCGGAGGGCCATCCTTCCCGACGGATAGATCTACGGGAAGCAGATTGATTCAAGACCGGCTGTTCATCCTACCTGCGACAGTAAGTTAAATTTTTAAAATCGAACTGAGAATATCCTGCCAAGCTATTCATTTCAGCCAAATTCTTCAACGGTAAATATTGATCTGCATGGTCGGCCCCGGCAAACCCAACCAGAAGAAGGCCCCCAGTATGAAGGTCGTAGAAAATGCACCAGACTCCCTCTCGGAGACGAAGCTGCGCATGAAAGAGCGGATGTCCTTGCTCCAGGAGGAGGTTACTGCATTACGACGGGA
>JAJRCL010000116.1 GCA_028679035.1 Methanomicrobiales archaeon
GCCCGAACTTCCCGATCTGGACGAGGCCGATGGCCGCGCTGATGTTACTCATGTGGTACCGGTAGCCCTGGGTCACCACGTCGTAGAACCAGCTCCGCTCGTTCCGGTACCGGGACCAGGTATCCTTGTCGATCCCGAGGATGCGTTTCTGCTGGAGGACCGGAAGAATTTCCGGGTCCTCGAACGCAATCGCCCCTCCCTCCCCGCACGTGATGTTTTTGATCGGGTCGAAGGAAAAACACGCGATGCTCTGAAACGACCCGATTTTTTTCCCTTTGTACGAAGAGCCGAATGCGTGCGCCGCATCTTCCACCACAAACAGGTCGCGGTCGCAGGCGAGATCGTAGATCGCCGCAAGATCACAGGGGAAACCGCGGTAGTGGACCGGGAGGATAACCTTGGTGCGGGAGGTGATGCGTGCGGCCGCATCGTCAACGTCCATGTTGAGGTCCGACGCATTGACATCACAGAACACCGGCGTCGCTCCGGTCGCCGTGATCGCCTGTATGGTGGCAACGAACGTGAGCGACGGGACCACGACCTCGTCACCTTTGCCAATCCCCAATGCATCAAGGGCAAGATGCAGTGCGGTTGTTCCGGTGTTTGTACAGACGACGTTTTTCGCCTCAAGAAAATGGGCGAGCTCAGTTTCGAATGCTAAAACCTGCGCCCCCATGCCCAGCCAGCAGGAATCAAAGACCTCCCTGACCGCCGCGAGCTCCACATCGCCCAGCATGGGTCGGGAAACAGGGATCATATCCATGTACAGTACTCGCACGCGCTGCGATTTAATACTTGTAACAAATTCAGTATCAGATAGTATCAGATAATGGTCAGATTAAGAGAATCTATGAAAAACTAACGAAAGGATGTTGACTCATAACAGTATTGATTGGAGAGACCAGGTTCGAGAGATTACTATCCTGCATTCATGTTTCTGCATTGTGAATGGCTTATTGCGTACGAAATTTGTTCCGATAAGTCAGACTTTCTTATTCAAGCCTGAATTTTAATTTTTCTCCCCCCAACCCTTCATCACGATCATAAAAATTTTCTCAAGGGTTTTGTTTTCATCTGCCGAAAATTTTAACTCTGTACTTCCATCCCGCAGACTGACATAGACATCGAGACCATCCTTGACACGTTGCACAGGATATTTTTCCCAGATCATTTGCAGGAAATTCTTCATCTCTTTTTTTTCCTGGACCGTGATATTCGATTCGTCAATATACCCCAACAGAACCTTTTGTTCTTCCGTCGTCGGAATTACCAACAACCAGTAAGGCGTGGCAGATAAAATTGCCGGATCGATTACCAATCGTTCCACCGGTTCGAGTCCAGTCGTGTCGAGAGGAGGAAGTTCCTTAAGAGTACCGGTCCACTTCCATTCTGAGCCCGTCGGGTATGGAGAAGGTGATGTATTAATTTTTTCGGTTGCTTTCCCAGGTCTCGATCCTGCCAGATAGGGTGCACCAAACAGACCCACAAGCAGCAGAGCCAGGAGAATTACACCAATTCCTAATGTTAAACCGGTTCTCATTCTTGCTCCTGAATTTTGCCTTCGAAGGCAGAACCTGAATTTCATACTGTCAGGTGTAGATATTGGCGCTTTCTGCCGGCCGGAGACTGTGATCTCATGAATGCGGTTCTACAAAAAATAACTAATTATTCTTTTTGTTGTTATTTTCACCAATTCGCAGAATCCCGGAAATGAGGATAATTTTGATAATACGCAATTATTCGACAGAGAATTAATCAGGAAGCCCTCATTCTTAGTAGACTGAATGCCCCGACAGATCACCCGCTGCCTGCTGTTTTCCCCTCCGGCCTTCACCAGCAGGAAGCTGCTCGATATCAACCCCGCCCCTCCGCTGGGGCTGGGGTATATCGCTGCGGTACTGGAAGGAATGGGTAAGGCTGTACGCATCGTGGACTGTCTCCTTGAGGGATGGGACGAACGGATCGGGATGGAGGGAGATCAGATCCGCATCGGTCTTTCCCGGGAGGCAATCGCCGGGATTATCCGGGAGTTCAAACCGGACCTCGTCGGAGTGAACAGCCAGTTCACGCGGCAGTACAAGAACGCCCATGAGATCTATGCCATTACAAAGTCCGTGGACCCGTCCATCATCACCGTCGCAGGAGGAGCACACCCGTCGGTGCTTCCCGCCTTTGCGATGCAGGATCCCAACCTCGATTTCGTGGTCATCGGGGAAGGAGAGGAAACGATCCGGGATCTGGTACAAGCCATCGATGGGGGCGCCTCCGGAGTCGCCGCCATTGACGGTATCGCATATCGCTCTGAAGGGGAAGTCCGGATTAATCCGAAAAAGCGGTTCATCCATGACCTGGATTCGATTCCCTTCCCCGCATGGCACCTGATGAACGTGGAGAAGTACTTCGGGCTGCCATTGTCCCACGGGAAACGGCATCATGCACGTTTTTTTTCCATCATCACCTCCCGTGGGTGTCCCGCTCGCTGTGTCTTCTGCACCGCCTATAATGTCTGGGGGAGAAAGTACCGTGCGCGGTCCCCGGCAAACGTGGTGCAGGAAATGGAAGCACTGAAGAAAACCTATGGGATCGAAGAGCTCCTCATCGAGGATGACAACTTCACCTTTGACGTGACGCGAGCAAAGGATATCTGCGACCGGATTATCGGGCAGAACCTGTCAATCGCGTTCGATACCCCCAACGGTGTTGCTGCCTACCGACTGACCCCGGACCTGATCACCCGGATGCAGCAGGCCGGGTTCTTCAAGATCAACCTTGCCGTCGAAAGCGGCAACCAGGAAGCGCTCCTTAAGGTCATAAAAAAGCCGCTGCGGCTGGATCACGTTGCCCAGCTGATCGGGCACTGCCGTTCTATCGGTATGGAAGTCGGATTGTTCTTTATCATCGGGATTCCCGGTACAACGCTCGGTGAGATGTGGGATAACTACCGTTTCGCCCGACGGGTGCGGGTCTTCGATCCGTTTATCTCTGTCGCCACACCCTATCCCGGAAGCGAGCTGTATGACATCTGCAAGGAGAACGCGTATCTCTGCGAGAATTTCAGCCTGGAGAATCTGTACATCCGGGCGTACTCGATCCGCACCCCGGCCTGGGGATCGGTTCGTCTGCGTATCCTGATGAAATCCGGGTACGTTTATCTGAAGTTCTTCCAGGCGCTGGACGATCCTGTCGGGTTCCTGCACCTCCTGAAAAACCATCTGCAGGCGAAGTTCAGCAGCTGAATCCCGGGAAATGCTGCAAGGAATGCGTAGCTGACCTCGCAAAGAGCGAGCTTATTACTACGCGCGTCCGATATGATTACAGACGAGAAGGCGTGGATTCAGGCCGATACGCTCAAATGCACGGATTTTCACGCAATTTACCGGCAGGAGCCGATTGCTATGCAGAACCCCCTGAAAAAAAAGCTGGCAGGCAACCAGGTGACCATCGGGAGCTGGATCACCCTCGGACATACCGCAGTCGCGGAAGTGATGGCTGAAGCAGGATTTGAATGGCTGACCATCGATATGGAGCACAGCGTCATTACCCTCGATGTTGCGCAGCAGCTGATGCAGGTAATCGAAGGTCATGGGGTCGTCCCGCTCGTGCGGGTAGGCGAGAATGATCCGACCCTGATAAAACGGGTGATGGACGCCGGTGCCTACGGCGTCATCGTCCCGATGGTGAATTCCGCACAGGATGCACGCCGGGCGGTCGCGGCGGTACGGTATCCGCCCTCCGGGACACGGGGTGTGGGCCTTGCCCGGGCACAGGCGTACGGAATGGATTTTGAATCCTATGCCGCGACAATAAATGAGGAAAGCGTCGTGATAGCCCA
>JAJRCL010000012.1 GCA_028679035.1 Methanomicrobiales archaeon
CCAGTCACCGTACAATTTCAGAGGTGCCTGCGATTCCAACCGAGTTTTTCAAGATTGGGCGGGGGTCTGTCTGCAGGATCCGGCGAAAGATTCGGTGAATGCACATCCGATATTTCGGTATTTTATTATGCCAAAAGAATTTAGGTATCCGGAACACTGTTAGAACTGCCTATGGAATATGTCCCACGCCAGGTTGTCGAGCAGAAACGCCTGGCGGTTTTAATTGATGCCGATAACGCCCAGCCGGCGATTATTGAGAAGCTCCTTGATGAGGTTGCCAAGTACGGAACGGCAACAGTTAAAAGAATCTACGGGAACTGGACAAAGCCGCAGCTGGGCGGATGGAAAGATGTGCTGCTCAAATATTCAATTCAGCCAATCCAGCAGTTCGATTTCACCACCCATAAGAATGCAACAGACAGTGCGCTCATCATAGACGCGATGGACCTTCTCTACCAGGGAAATCTTGATGGGTTCTGCATCGTTTCCAGCGACAGTGATTATACGCGTCTCGCTTCCCGGCTCCGGGAATCCGGAAAGGTTGTCTTTGGCTTCGGGGAGACAAAGACTCCCAAGCCGTTTGTGGAGGCCTGTGACAAATTCATCTACACCGAGATCCTGCGAACCGACGTGAAAGTGGGATCAGACGAACCGGTGGTGGAATCCGCCTTCAGGAAAACGGCAAAGGATCTCCAGAATGATAAACGGCTCGTCACCTTATTGCGTAACAGCGTCGAAGATTCTTCCGAGGAAGACGGCTGGGCATATCTCGGTGATGTGGGCCAGATAATACAGAATAAATCTCCTGAATTTGATTCGAGGAATTATGGGTACAAGAAGCTTCTCGATCTCTTCCGGGAAATCGGGCTCTTTGAGATCGATGAGCGGGGCAGCCCCAGTTCGCCGGCAAAACTGGTGTACGTGCGGAATAAAAAAGGAACCGGCACCGTTTATAAACGAAAATATGCTCTCTGATTTTTCCTTGTGCGAAAACAGGAATTAATCCTGCCTATGCGAGGAGAGGGACTTGAACCCACGAACCCCTGCGGGACTGCACCCTAAATGCAGCGCCTTTGACCTGGCTTGGCTACCCTCGCGTACGATCTATTGACCGGCATTCTGATATCTTTGTTTTCATAGGTTCATTTCATAAGAAAGAAAATCCACAAAAAGACGTCCTTTCAGGATTACCTTTTTCCCGTTCCCGCGTTCGGATTGATAGATCAATTCAAATACAATAAAACGCATTCTCTCTCCTCAATCAACCATGGGCAGAAAGTGTGGGGGATATCTGTCTGCTGCGGGTGCCGTACTGTCACGGCGCATGGGCCGATGGCCCTGGTATTATTTCCTGGGCGCATTCGCCGTGGTCCCGTTCATTCTCCTGAGTGTTGCCGCTCTTCCGATGGACGCGAAAATCCGGTACTGTATTCTTGATCTGCAGTACCCGTCGCTCGTCCCGATGTACCTCATGCACTATACCCACTCGGAAATCCCACACCTTGCTTCAAATATATCCTTCTATCTGATCACCCTTACCGCGCTCTTTCTCCTTGAAACAAGCCGCAGGAGGCTGTTCTGGGTTTCTGCCGGGTTCTTCACCGTTCTGCCTTTTGCCCTCTCGATACTCAGCATCGTCTTTTTGCCGTACTTTGGCTCGGCCCGATGGGCAGAGGGTTTTTCCGGTATCGCGTTTGCATTTTTCGGATACGCTGTAGCCCTCGCGATGATGAGCGTCTACCAGCGGTTTCTCTCCAGAGCGCAGGAAGGGTGGAACCGGCTGAATGGATTTTTGGAAGTCTGCACGCTTCTCGATATCGCCTGTTTCGACGCTGCCCTGTTCCTGGGAATCCTTTTTCTGGGGATAACGTTTGGGAAGATCGGGCCGGAAAACGGCCTTGCACACTTCTCCGGTTATATTGCGGGTGCTTTCGCTCCACTGATACTGGGTGTATCCTGGAAGCGGCGGGACAGTCTCGCACGTCTCTGCCTCATCCTTGTCCTGATCGGAACAATCAATATTTACATCCTGTACGGGATCCGGGCGGCTGCGATTCTTGGTTGAAGACGAAACTTTGTTTTTCCCTGACCGGCATTATCCGCGTCATCAGGGTACATGTCAGGAAATCAAATCGTTCGTCTAGCGTGACAGGTGTGAATCAATGAAAATTTTTAGAGAAAACCGTCGGAATTTCACAGGCAGTGATCGAAAATGCACCCGCTGCAATTCTTAATATATCGAACCTCCAATATATGCACAATGCTCAGGCACTCCTGCGGCTACGAGGCCCCGATCCATTGCAAACAGTGCGGGCGACCTCTCGAGTACCGGGATCGTCCCGGCCTCATGTGCCCCCATTGCGGAAGGAGAGTCACAACGATCTGCCCGGGCTGTGGCAGGATCTGGTAATCACACCTGATTGCGGACCCACTGCGCGTAATCGGCACGCAATTTTTGCAGTTCCGCCGGGGTCAGGTCTTTTTTTCCGGTGGCATGCAAATGACGCTCGAGCTGGTTTGCGATGGCCTCGGCGTCCTTGTGATCTGCCACTTCAATATACTGCGTTGCCTTCCCTGTGTTAATTACCTCTCCGCAGACATGGCAGAGCTTCCACTTCTGGAAACGATCGATGTACGTAAAAGAGCGGCAGCCGGGACAGCGGATTACGCAGTACATGCTTAGGCGAGAATCCGGGCTGTCAAATGTTAATGATTTCGGTTCTGTAAAATCCAAGTCCGCCTTTTAGCACTCCCGGGATAAGAAAAAAAGGAATTCAGGTAACGATGAAGACCCCATTCATGCTGGGGTGTACATCGCAACGGAAGAAGTACGTACCTGCCGTGGTGGGGGCGGTGAACGTATAGGTCACCTGAGCGACACCGGAGATTTTCTGTCCGATAAAAATACTCTGCATGACGTTGGAAGAAGTATAGAACGCGACATTGTGGGGGATTCCCTGGTCCTGGTTGTCGAAATTTACCGTGACCTGTGCACCTTTCGGGACCGTAATCGAATTGGTATTAAATGCAAAGTTCTTTGCAACAATGTTCACGGTCACTGCATTACTGGTTGGGGTCGCCGTGACGGTTGCGGTCGGAGACGGTGTAATTGTTGCGGTCGGAGTTGCGGTGACAGTTGGGGTCGGTGTTGCGGTTGCTGAAACAGTCGGAGTAGCTGTCGGGGTGGCCGTCGGTGTCGCAGTTGGCGTTGGTGTCGTTGGGCCGGTCCCTCCGGTGCAGCCTGCAGCCAGAATGAGCGATACGAGCACGAGAAAGACGACAGGGATAATGTGCACAGTACGTGACATGGTTGCATATGAAAGGCGCACGTCTATTTAATTTTTACCCCCTTTAAATAAGGAAAATCCAGTCCGTTTAAATCGTATGGAATGGATTCGTTTGGGATATCGGGGGTGAAATATTGGTCAGTTCGGAGATGCGAATCCGAAAAAATGCGGGCATTCCTGCCCGGGAAAAATGCAGTTGATTGCACTGATCATGTCATTGCGGTGTCCCTCTATCATTGACCTCAGCTCCCGGGATATTCTCACCCCAATGTTATGGGGAAGGTGACCGTGTCACCGTATTGACCAGTCCCGGTGTATCTGCCGGCACTAACTTCCAGACCTCCCCGGTCGGCGGCTGATCCCCGGGGCCTGCGTTGCGGTTGAATACAAGATATGCCTCATGGTCGGTCCCTTCAAACACGCCCCGCACGTAGGCTTCGATCCTCCCGCCGGGATTGTTCACGATCCGCATCTCTGCGGTCTCCCACATCGCGTTCTGTTCCGGGGTTACCAGAGATGCATCAACGGATATCGAAGATATATTCCCGGTAGAGATCAGAACAGCCCCGTTCCCGCTTGATCCCCCGGCCCGTGACCATGTTCCGTGAATCATCGCCCCCTGCTTTCCCGCAAGTCCGGCCCCCCGGTAAATAGTGCCTCCGACGATAGTGGTTCCGAGGTCATGCCCGAGCTCCACGATCGGCCCAATCAGCGGCTCATTACGGTATCCCACGATCGGGCAGGTTGTGCCCAAGGGAGGACGTCCCGGGTTTCCCGGGTCAAAACAATGTGTTCCCTCGCGGATGTGCCACCCGTAGTTCCCTCCTTTGAGCACCCGGTACGCGGATTCAAACAGCTGTTGTCCTGCATTCCATACATACAGGTGGTGGTCGCCACCGGAGTCGAATGAGGCGTATGCCGGATTTCTCAGGCCGTATGCATAGATCTCCGGTAGGATTCCCGGCTTATTGACAAAAGGGTTCGAGGGTGGAATGCCATAGAGTTTCCCGTTCGTGGCATGATCGATATCAATACAAATCACTTTCCCCAGCATGGTCGTGAGGTCCTGGGCGTTTCCGATCCCGGGTGTATGACCGAAACCCGTATCCCCCGCCCCTCCGCCGTCACCGACCGGAAGGTAGAGGAAACCATCCGTGGGACCAAACAGAAGCGGACCTCCATTGTGATTGGATGACGGTTTGTGGATCTCCAGGAGAATCTTTTCTGAACCCATGTCGGTCATATCCGGATTCCCCGGCATCACACGATATTCGGAGATGACATTGGTGCAGTCCCATCCGAACGGTGCCCCGGCCCGGAGAGGGCGACTATAGTAGAGGAAGACCCGCCCGTTATTCCGGTAATCCGGATGAAATGCCATCGACAGAAG
>JAJRCL010000013.1 GCA_028679035.1 Methanomicrobiales archaeon
AGGGATTGTTTTATTCGCTGAAAACAAGCGCTTTTTTGACACCACCCTGCGGGATGGTGAACAGACGCCCGGCGTCTCCCTGAAACCGAATCAGAAACTTGCCATTGCGACCGCTCTTGCAGACATCGGCGTCCACACCATCGAAGTGGGATCGGCTGCGGCATCGGCAGGGGAGCGGGAGGCGATCCGACTCATATCCGATGCCGGCCTGCGTGCCGAGATCTGCACCTATGTGCGTGCTTTGCGGCAGGATATCGACTATGCCGCTGAAAACGGTGCAGATTCCGTCCACCTCGTGGTCCCGGTGAGCGATCTCCACATACGGAAGAAGCTGCGGAAAACGCGGGAGGATGTGATCGTGATGGCTACCGAATCGGTTGCCTATGCAAAAGACCGCGGGCTTATTGTTGAGCTCTCCGGTGAGGATGCGTCCCGGGCAGACCCGGCGTTCCTCCGGGAGGTTTACGTGCAGGGCATCCAGCATGGTGCGGACCGCCTCTGCTTCTGTGATACCGTCGGGCTGCTCACACCGGAACGGGTGGCGGAGCTGATACCGCCGCTCTGTGTTGCTCCGCTCTCCATCCACTGCCATGACGATCTGGGGATGGCGCTCGCTAACAGTCTCGCCGCACTGAAAGCAGGTGCTTCCTGCATCCATGCGACCGTGAACGGGCTGGGTGAGCGTGCCGGAAATACCGCCTTTGAGGAAGTCGTGATGGCTCTCGAAGTGCTCTATGGCTGCCATACCGGGATAACGACAGAATCCCTGTACCACCTTTCGCGCCTTGTATCTGCAGAGTCCCGTGTCCCCCTGCCGATCAACAAGTCCATTGTCGGGGAGATGGCATTTACCCACGAAAGCGGCATCCATGCCCACGGGGTCCTGCGGGATGCGTCCACGTACGAATCGATCCGTCCGGAAACCATCGGACGAAAGCGGCGAATCGTCCTGGGAAAACATTCCGGGACCGCTTCTGTGGAGGCAGCTCTCCATGAGTTCGATTACCACCCCTCTCCTGACCAGTTGCAGGAAATAGTGCAGCGGGTAAAAAAGCTGGGAGATGAGGGAAAGCGGGTAACCGATGCCGACCTTCTCGCGATTGCGGATGCGGTGCTGGACCTTGCCGTTAGACCCACGCTCACCCTGCGACAGTTCACGGTCGTAAGCGGAAGCCATGTGGTACCTACGGCGTCAGTGACGCTCGATGTCAAGGGCGAGGAGGTCACGGGTGCATCTACGGGGACAGGACCGGTGGATGCAGCGCTGGAGGCATTGCGTAAATCGGTGCGGGACGCCGGGGCGATCCACCTGGAAGAATACCATGTCGACGCGATTACGGGAGGCACTGATGCCCTCGTCGACGTTACGGTAAAGTTAAGTAAAGACGGGAAAATAGTTACGTCACGCGGTGCCCGCACGGACATCATCATGGCAAGCGTCGAAGCGGTGATCGCGGGAATGAACAGGTTGTTGAGGGATAACGGTGAAGACCGGAGCTAGGATCCTGATTGAAGGGCTCCAGCGGGAAGGCGTTGAGACGATCTTCGGCTACCCCGGCGGAGTTGTGCTGCCTATCTATGATGAACTTTATGACTCGTCTTTGCAGCACATCCTGGTACGGCACGAACAGGCGGCCGCCCATGCGGCAGACGGGTATGCGCGGGCGAGCGGCCGCGTTGGCGTGTGTCTCGCCACGTCCGGGCCGGGTGCATGCAATCTCGTGACGGGAATCGCGACTGCCTACATGGACTCGGTGCCGATCATCGCGCTGACCGGGCAGGTCCCCACCAATCTCCTTGGCAATGACGCATTCCAGGAAGCAGACATCACCGGGATCACCCTGCCCATCACCAAACACAACTATCTCGTGAAGCAGACAAAGGACCTGACCCGGATTATCCATGAGGCGTTTTATATTGCCCGCACCGGAAGACCCGGGCCGGTGCTTGTCGATCTGCCGAAAGACGTGAGTACGACGCAGCTGGAGGAAGAGACAGAAACTATTCCGGCAATCGTACTCCCGGGATACAAGCCGACGTTCAAGGGGCACGTGAAGCAGATCGAGCGTGCCGTCGAGCTGATCGAAAGAGCGGAACGACCGGTCATCTACGCCGGGGGCGGGGTGATCGCGGCCAATGCATCTGCAGAACTGGTCGAGCTGGCGATGCGGGAGTTCATTCCGGTGACGACTACCCTGATGGGCCTCGGGGCCATTCCCTGCGACCATCCGATGAATCTGGGGATGCTGGGCATGCACGGGACCGAGTATGCCAATTATGCAGTAACAGAAAGCGATCTGCTGATCGCGATCGGCGCCCGTTTCGATGACCGCGTCACGGGAAGGATCCAGACCTTCGCCCCCCATGCGACCATCATTCACATCGACGTGGATCCCGCGGAAATCGGGAAGAACAAACCGGTGGACGTTCCGATTGTCGGTGATGCAAAGGCCATCCTGCAGGGGATGCTCGGACGGCTGAAAAAACGTGCAGAACGGGAGCCCTGGCTTTCCAAAGTGCGCTACTGGAAGGAAAAGCACCCCTTGCGGTACCGGCAGGACGGAAAACTGCGCCCGCAGTACATCATCCGGAAACTGTCTGAACTCCTGGATGGCCGCGGCGTCATTGTTTCCGAAGTGGGCCAGAACCAGATGTGGACCGCACAGCATTTCTGTTTCCGGCGACCGCGCTCCTGGCTGACCAGTGGCGGACTCGGGACAATGGGGTACGGCTTTCCGGCAGCAATGGGAGCACACTTCGCCCAGCCAAATGAACCGGTCTTTGATATCGCGGGTGACGGCTCCTTCCAGATGAATATCCAGGAGCTCGGTACTGTCGCAGCCTACAATATCCCGGTGAAAGTTGCGATCCTCAACAACATGTATCTCGGCATGGTGCGGCAGTGGCAGGAGCTCTTCTACGACCGGCGGTATTCCTATACCGAGCTACCGGCCGTGGATTTCGTGAAGATCGCGAACGCCTACGGGATCGACGGGATGCAGGTGGAGGATATCGGGGACGTGGAGGAAGCCCTCAAAACCGCACTCGCCACGGACGGACCGTTTATCATGGACTTCCGTATCGAACGGGAAGAGAACGTCTTCCCCATGGTCCCGGCCGGAGCCGCAATCAATGAGATGATCGGGGGGCACGAGTCATGAAGCCGCATACCCTGAGCGTCCTGGTTGAGAACAAAGCCGGGGTGCTGTCCCGTGTCACCGGCCTGTTCAGCCGCCGCGGGTTCAATATCGAGAGCCTCGCGGTCGGCACCTGCGAGGAGCCGGACATGAGCCGGATCACCATCGTGGTGATTGGGGATGACCGCCAGCTCGAACAGGTGGACAAGCAGCTGAACAAATTGATCGACGTGATCAAGGTCTCGGACATTACCGACACGGAAACCGTGGAGCGGGAACTCGCCCTGATCAAGGTGAACGCTGAACCGGGAACAAGCCGGGCCGAAGTGATGCAGATCGCGAGCATTTTCCGGGCACAGATCATCGATGTGGGCTCCCGGACCGTTGTCCTTGAAGTCACCGGGGACTCGGATAAGATCAACGCACTGGAAAAACTCCTGCGCCAGTACGGGATCAAGGAGCTGGTCCGTACCGGAAAAATTGCCATCCTCCGCGGGGCAAAAGTAGTGAAGGCTTCCAAATAATTCTCGATTTTTTATTGTGAATATCCGGATTCCGGACGGCCCGGTGTTGTACCATGTCCGCCTTGTGCCACCGGTCACGATATGTAAATCGGAAGTGGTATCTTGCATAAGCCCTCTTTGTCGCGAAATTGTATTCCCCTGGACAATCCATCTTCGTGGTAGTCCGGGTCTTTTACATCTCTTGGAAATATTTTCCGGCATTTTTCCTAAAGTGAAGAAAAATAGATATGAAGGCATGATGGCGCTGTGCACCGCCACCCGCAGGCCTGCCGTTATAACCTTACGCGAGATTTCCGCCGAACAGCGCACACGTCGCTACAAGGACGACAAACAGGAAAATCCAGAGTGTCCTTTCTTCGTCTATCACGACTGAACGTTCTTGCTCTTCGATTAAATACTTCGTGGAAAACTCCCTCTTTGTCGTCGTTATGTACATCCCAGTGCACAATCTGCCAGGTAACCAACTCAGTCCGGAACACTCTCATATATGAGCGTGATGTACCGGGACAGAAAAATGAAGAATACCGGAAAGGAAAACAGCCACCCGATAATGGGAATGAGCGTGAGAACCATCTCCAGGGCGGCGATCATCAGGATAGGGATGATGAGGGCAATACTGTAGGAAACCCACCCGACCCGATCGATGCGCAGCAGAATGGCGGTAAAGTTGAACGCTTCAACAAATCGGTGGGTCCGTGCGAACCGGACCGCTCCCATCGCCGCGACCGGCATCAGCAGGATGATGGTCAACAGCGAGATGCCATACCCGACAAAGAAGTTCACAATCGTGCGGATGAATGCCGACAGCGTTTCCGCAGAATTACCTGAAATCAGTACGCTGTAAATCAGTTCAATCGCGGAGCCGCCGGGAAAAACAATGAAAATCAGGATAACGGGAAAAAGATAGATAGCGAAAATAAGAAACAGGGATAAACCGTCCTTGAAAAGTTTCTCATCGTCCGTAAGCTGGCCTGCATCCGGTTTTTCTCCCCGCATGATCGCGACATAGTACCCGAGATTGAGCGGATAATACAGGGCAAGGATCAACCAGCGGATCCACCGTCTGGTGAGCGTGGCCCGTGTATATTCCACGGAATCATTCAGGAGGGTCGCGATATCGATCATGATTTTTTATGTATCATTGTTCCCTGCGACTAAAAAGGTACCAATACAAAATGGACAAATGAAAAAAAGAAATTTATCATCCTGCACTGTCGTAAATGAGCGTGACATACCGTGCATTGAAGACCGTCAGGGGAGCCTGCAGGATGAGCGAAAGCAGCCACCCGATGATCGGAATTATGTTTATTATTGCGATAAAGATGAATGAGACAACGCCGACCACGATCAGTGCGATAATATAGTTCACCCAGCCGATTTTTCCGATCTGGGCGAGAATAGCGCTGAAATTGAACGCTTCCATAAAGCTCTCGGTACGCGCCATACGTACAAACCCGATCGTCGCAATCAGTCCAATGATGATCGCCAGAATCAAAGCGACGAAAAGTCCTGCAAGAAAAATACCGAACTGGGGAATGAATTGTTCGGGGTGCATCACAATATAATTCGGAGAGGGTGCCGTCGCCAGTGCAGAAATGAGTGCAAATCCGCCGAAGACCAGCACGACAATAATCACCGGAAGCATGTAAATTATTGCTGCAACGAACAGTTTCAGCCCGTCGATGAACAACTTTCCCCAGTTTTCCAGCTCCGGGGCTGGTTTCTTTCCGCGATAGATCTCCATCGAATAGCCGATAATCAGGGGGAAAATAATACTGCAGATGATGAGCAGGATCCATCGAACCCACTTCTCCCAGACCGCATCTTTCGCATAGCTGAGAGAATCCTCAAGCATTGTGCCGATTTCCATATTCCACCTCAGCGATTACTATTCCGGTTTTCTATATAAATCTAATGGAAATTGTGTTTTTAAAAAATACTCTTTTTCAGGATAGACAATCAATTAACGCATAAAAAATGAAAATACTGATTTAAAAGGATTTTAATGACGGAAGTGGCGGACGCCGGTGAAAATCATGGCGACCCCCAACCGGTCGGCAGCAGCGATTACTTCGTCGTCCCGGATAGATCCGCCCGGCTGGATGAGGGCGGTCGCTCCCGCCGCTGCGACCTCCTCAAGTGTATCGGGAAATGGAAGGAAAGCATCCGATGCGGCGCCGGATCCCTGGAGCGGGAAGCGGGATTTCCGTACCGCAATCTGTGCAGCATCCACCCTGCTCATCTGTCCGGCCCCTATTCCTAGTGTCTGTTTTTCATCGGCGAGAATGATCGCGTTCGAACGGGTGTGGGCGCAGACTTTCCATGCAAGGGAAAGCGCTCTGGTTTCCCGGACGTCCGGCGCCCGTTTCGTCTTCACGACCCACGTCTCCTC
>JAJRCL010000117.1 GCA_028679035.1 Methanomicrobiales archaeon
ATAAGCCCCAAAAAATAACCGAAGAAATTCAAACTCTCTTCGCGATGGTTTTTTTTCCGAAGAATACGGGTGTCCGATCATCATGTCACACTACGGATACGAAACACCCTGAAATGTTGAATCATGGCATGCTCTTTCGGTTCCTCCCGTATCGCGTGAGTGGTCATCACGTGTCCTTCCCAGGCGTAATGTGTCGGACGGCATGGCTTTCATGCGTTCGGGCAAAGAGTTCCCCATCGAGGGTAAACAGGGGGAGCTTCTGCTGATCAGCTGCGGCGACGTACAGGGCATCGTACACCGTTATCGCACTTTCACCGGCGCAGGCAAACGCATCCCCCGCAAGGTCCCGGGACGAAAGGACCTCGCAGGTCTCCCCGATGAAGGCGAGTGCAGCATCCAGGGCTGGTTTCACAGATGCTGGATCATGCCGGAAGAAGGATTGCCTCTTCCATGCCACGTTCGCGACTTCGGCAAACGCGAGATCGACGGTAATGCATTCCCGGTTCTGCACGCAGCTGATTGCCTGCTCCGTTGCGTCTTCCAGGAAAAAAACAGCCGCAATAACGCTCGAATCGACGACGATATTACCGGGCATCACGGTCCTCCCGCAGGATGTCTGCCGCAGAAACGTCTTTTTTCTGCTGCCGGTGCAGTTCACGTGCCCGGGCGAGGAGCTGTTCCCGCCGTTTCTTTTTCACGGTCTTTTCAATGAGAGTGGTAATTTCCTCCTGCCAGTTGTATTCCGGCATTTCTTCCATGAGTTCGCGAATCTTTTTTTGAATACGAATACTGTATACAATTTTTGCAGACATAAGTAAACATGTTCATGAAAATATTTAACAATAACCCATCCAGGAGTGAAATACCGATGGCGATACCATCGACTTTGTAGTGAGAACGACCGGGTTTTTTCCGGATATGCGATCCGTTTGGATGAACATTCCCGGCAGGAAAAATGTTGAAACGGTTCAACGGTTCGCGGCGAGAATGTGGTGTGCCAGCCGGTCGATATTCAGGGAAAAGGGATCCCGAGGCGCGTGCTGCACGAATAATTCTCTCCGCTCGGTTCCCTGGCCGAAGAGAGCAAGGGTGCGGGAATAAAGAAAAGGACGGTCATAGATTTCGATGCCGTCGCCCTGCAGGCCGGAATTCCTGCGGAACTCGTCAAAGTACGGCTGGAAATCCGCAGCACATTTCAGCGCCGATAATTTCTGGATCATGGCCGTATTTTCCATGGCCGGGGATGCCTGACGTCTCTCATCCAGCTCGATGTTATTGAATACGACCAGTTTTTTCTGGATGTCCATGATGCTCTCGTCCTGGAGGAGTGTGCGGAGATTTCGCAGATCGACATCGGTTATCCGTGAGACGATCAGCAGGAATCCCGCGATTGCCAGGAACATCTGGTTTATCTCGCCGAAACCGGGAAAGGTGTCGATGATAACTGCATCGATGTGGTTATGGATCATCTTCCGGTAGATCGCTTCCGGGATGTTGCGTGTCCCGTCGAGCCCGTGATCCATCAGTTCCTGCAACCGGAACAGCAATTCCGGATCTTCCCTTCGTGATGGCGTCAGGCAGATGCCGGCATCCAATTCCCCGGGAAGGAATTCTGAGAGACGATAGGCAGGCAGTTCCTGCAGTTTATTTTCCAATAAGAATTCTGCGAACGTGGGCAGACGACCGGGACAATGGAATAGGATATCCTGGGAAGGGGCGACCGTGTTGGCATCGATGACCCAGATCCGTTTTCCCTGGCGTGCCAGGCAGAAAGCGAGGTTTGCGGCGATCTCACTCTTCCCGTTCCCGCCATCGGGGGAATAGACGACCATGATGTTCTTCTGGACCCGTTCGATATCTGCCGGTTTCATGGCTGCACAACCTTCTGGGGTAGCACGATGGCTTTGTAGTATATTTCATGTCCGACCCGCTCTTTCTCGGCAAGGCCCATGGACACGAGCGTATTCAGGTAGGTTGACACGGTGGTGCGGTGCCGGTGCAGTTCTTCTGCCACCGTATCTGCCGTCGCACCCGGGGCGTGACGGAATAAAGCAATCCACGCGTCCTTCAGTTTCTTGTCAGCTATGGGCAGGTCGGGTATAAGATCGTATCCGATCCGGTCTGCCTCCCGGATAAGGCTGTGCAGCTGGGTCTTTGATTCCGATATGATGTCATGGCACTCCCGGATCAGGACGGCAAAGATATCCCGGGATTCCTGTTCGGCAGACTGGATGCGAACTTCCAGCTCCTGAAGACGGACGATAAGCGCCTGGAGCGCATCTGCATCGGGAACGGTTTTCATGTGTTGAACAACGAGCATTTATTGAATAAGTGATGATTTGGAAGGCATATCCATTTAAACTTTTGTATTTGAGGGAAAAATGAGGATATTTTGCAGGCCGATTCAAACTGTTTAATAACAAACAGTAATTTTATAACAGTTGGAAACATAACAATATTACGATAACCATGGAAGCGCAGAACGTAGCTCAGGAAAATGGATCGCGTTCCGCACCTGCGGGACGTGCAACCGACATCGTGCTGCAGCGGAGTATCACCATTGACGACGTCACCATTCATCTCCGCGCGCCGGATGACGTGGTCGACAGCGTCTGGATCGGGCAGGCAGAAGTCCACCGCCTGTTTACCGCTGCCTGGCTGAAGATGCACGAGCGGGACCGCATCATGACACCCGTCACCGTGGGATCCACCGGTTGCGGGAAGACGACCCTCGCCTGTGCGGTCGCGAGGGATTTCGGCCGGCCGGTGTACCTGGTCAACTGCACCTCCGATATGCGCCCGGAAGACCTGCTCATCACCCCGGTGATCGCTTCGCAGCAGCAGATCCTCTACCGCGCAAGCGGTCTCGTATCGGCGATGGTGAACGGGGGCATCTGCATCCTCGATGAGGCGAACCGCATGAGCGAGAAGAGCTGGGCCAGCCTCGCCCCGCTCCTCGATGACCGGCGGTATATCGAATCCATCATCGCCGGGGTTAAGATTCACGCGCACCCGGAGTTCCGGATCGCAGCGACGATGAACGAGGACGCATCGACCTTTAACATCCCCGAATACATCGAATCCCGGCTGAAGCCGATCATTCCGGTCGAGTTCCCCGGGGCTGACGACCTCCGGTTGATCATATCCTACCATGTCCCGTACGCTTCAGAGCGCCTGGTGGAACAGATCGTCAGGTACCTGATGGAACAGAAAGAGGCGGGAAAAATCGGCTCTTTTTCCACGCGGGATGCCATCCAACTCACCCGTTATTTATACAAGAGTCCGGATCCCGCAAAAGTCCCGCTCGACACCGTCGTCCCTCTTATTCTAAAAGTGCACGAGAAGAGCCTGACAAAAAAAGTCATATCACTGCTGGACCTGTGAGATCGCAGATTCGATGAAACCGATGCAGGGAACGTGATATTCTATGGATCTGGAAAAAACCTACCCGAATCTCCATGTCCTTCGGTATGTTCCTGCCCTCGCCGAATACGCGGGAAAGGTACGGGAAGAAATGTGGAGGCGCAAGGACACCGATTTTGTGCTCGCGATCGACCTTCCCCGGGGACTGGAGAACGAAGTTCTTGCGGCCGTCAAAAGGCTGCCGGAAGTATCGATTATCACCGATATGCTGATGCGGGGTATCCCCATTATTCCGACCTCCGCACCGGTGGAAGCGGTCCGTTCCTTCCATGAGTACGGCCATGATATGCGGTTTCTCGATGCCGCCCTTCCCATCGTCGGGAACCTTGCGGAGTACCAGGATTTCCTGCAGCTCTGTCATGCCCATGGCCTGCAGAATGTCCTGGAGTCCCCGGAGCTGCATGGCATCCCCCGGGAGGAGCTGATCCAATCCTGGAAGGAACTGTTTATCCGTCCCTCGGAGCAGACCATCCCCTTCCGTCATGTGCCCTCCATCAGTGCGGGCATTGGCTGTCCGGCGTTCTCCCCATCCGATGCCTCACCGTACCTGCAAGCCCGCCTCCAATGTATGGCCATGCACCTGAAGGAGATCCTCGCAGGAGGCATGGACACCCTCCTTGTCTGTTCCGCATATCATTCACAGGGCATACTCCATTACCTCGGATCCGATATCCCACAGGTCGATGATTCGTTTGTGGTGCCGACGAAGAGCGGGATTGTGGCCGAATCGGATATCCCCTCCATCACGACGGAAATCCCGTTCATGATGTACCTCTACGAGCTCTTCCGGGATACCCCGGTCAACCGGGAGCGGTGGATAGAGACTCTCTGCTGCGAGGCGGACAAGCGGGGACATGCACCGGAAATGATCCGATCGACAGTGACCTACGCTCTGCGCCTCGCCATTACCGACCAGGATCTCTTTCCCTCACTGTTCAACCTCGTAGCGGCGGCAAAGTACATTGTTGACGACGACTATGCCATTGCCGTCCACACCCTGGCACGCTCGTATCCGCCGGCAAAATCCAGCACACCGACCATAGCGGTCAAACGGGTATTTGATTACAATTTCCAGCCCTTGCAGGATGGGCGTTCCCTCACGCTGGTCCCTTCGATGCTGCAGAAAAAACGACCCTCAGGATTCCACCGGCGGCGGACCAGATTACCGGTGCGGGAATATGTCGGGTATTCCCGGTGGACCCGCACCGAGGAATCCTACCGGGCAGAGCATGAATTCATGGCGTATGTAACCTCCCGTTTTGCATTCCACGTCCCCAGCACCGATGATTTCACCATTTCGGAATTCACCGGAAGTCTCGGGGACGGGGTGGATATCCGTGAAACGATCCGGTCCCGTGGATCTCAGAGAATATGTATCCGGGAGCCGCAGCGGGAGAATGTTGCCTGCTATGTGTTTGACTACCGTACGTTCCACGCCAATGAAAGCGGAATCCCTATCCCCAGCTACGCAAGCCCGGTCTTTTTTGACCGGTATCACGCGGGGATTGCCCTGACCGCGATGCAGGGAAATCATTATACGACGGGAGTACTGGCCATGTTCTCGAAATTATCGATCTCACCGACAAAAATCTTCACGCAGCTCCGGGGTTTCGATCCACTCCGCAGCGCCGTTTCGCTGGGAATTGCGCATGCCCGGTACGTGATCGCATTTACGGACACA